>CAYGPA010000549.1:0-3439 GCA_964351535.1 uncultured Planctomycetaceae bacterium | reverse complement strand
TCCTTCCCGAGCAGCCCCGCGAGCACGCCCAGGGCGGACGCGAGCAGCATCGCGAGCGAGCCCGCCGGTCCGGGCACGCGCGCGGCCGCGAGCACGGCGTGCGCTCCCGCGAGGCCGCCCGCCGCCGCGAGCATCGAGGTCCGGCCCGAGATCCACGCCACCGAGTCGGCCAGGGCGGGGTGCGCGGCGAAGACCGCGAGACCGAGGGCCGCCGCCGCGGTCCCGGCCTCCGCGCGCGGGCTCTGCGCGTCGCCACGCCGCGCGGCGCCCGGGCCGCGCAGCCTCACCGCCAGTCCGAACGCGAGCGCGACCACGAGCGCGTGCAGGGCCACGTTGGTCGCGTGGTACCCGCGGGCCGCGTCCCCGTACAGCGAGTGGTCGGCGCGCAGTGTCAGCGTCGCGAGCGGCCGGTAGTGACCCGCGTCTCCGCGGTGGTGCCAGTAGTCGCGCTGGAACGCGGTCCGGGCGGGGAGCGCTCCGGAGACCACCGGGTTTCCCTCGAGCACCTCGCGGTCGTCGAACGAGAACCCCGAGCGCACCAGGCTGCCGCTCCAGGCCAGGAGGACGACGAGGCCGAGCCACGCGAGCTCGCACCGCGTCGCCCTCGTCCCGTGTTCGCCCGCGCTCGCGGAGGGGCGGGGCTCCGAACTTCCTCGGCCGCCGCGCGTGGAGTAGGTTTGCGCTTCGATCGGTCCCACGATACCCGCGGGGTCCCTTCTCCTCGACGATGAGAACTTCGCGCCTGCTGCTGGTCCTGGGGCTCGCGTGGATCCTGGTGCGCGGAGCGGCGGTGCTGGCGCTCGGGGACGTGTTCGTCTACGCGGAGGAGCTCGAGAAGGGCGCGGCCGCGATCGCCCTGGGCGCGGACCTCGACGTCGAGCACCACCGGCTCGCCTACCACTACTACGAGGGGGGCGGCTTCGTCGTCAGCCACCTGAACGCGCTCTGGTTCGCGCTCGTGGGGCCGAGCCTGCTGGCGCACAAGCTGAACGCGCTCCTCTTCGGCCTGCTCACGCTGCTCGTCGCGTCGGCCTGGGCGGCGCGCTGGTTCGGGCCGCTCGCGGGTTGGACCTGCGGGCTGCTGCTCGTCTTCGCGCCGGAGAGCTTCCAGAAGCTCTCGCTCCTGAACCTCGGCATCCACTTCCAGGCGCTGCTCTTCGTCGCCTGCGTGATCGCGCTCGGCACCCACGTGCTCTTCGAACCGCGCGCCGGGCGGCGCGCCTGGTTCGGGCTGGGTCTCGCCGTGGGCTTCGGGACGTACTTCTCCTACCAGGTCGCGCTGCCGGCCCTCGCCGTGGCCCTGGCCGTGCTGGTCGTGCGCCGCGGGCGGCTGCGCGCGGACGAGGTCGCCTGCGGCGCGGCCGGAGCGCTGCTCGGCGCCGTGCCCTGGATCGTCATGGCGCTGCTCGTGGGAGGCGAGGTCCTCGACGTGCACGGCCACGGCGGGCTCGCGCGCCCGCCTGCGGAGCAACTCGCCACGCTGCGCGCCTTCGTGCAGTCGATCTTCGCGGACCGCGCGCTCCCGGGCGCGGCGGCCGTCGTGCTGTTCGCGCTCGCCGCGGTCGCGGCGGCCGTGGCGTCGCTGCGCGGCGAGTCCGGTGCGCGCGGACCGCACCGCCTCGTCGCGTGGAGCCTCCTCGTTGTCACGCTCGCCTACGCCACGAGCTCGTTCGCCGTCGGCGAGGTCTACCACTGGATCCTGTTCCAGCGCGCGAGCCTGGTGTGGTTCCTCGCGACCCTCGCCATCGCCGCGGCGGTCGGGCGCGCGGCCGGCGGTGCGCAGCGCGCACCGCGCGTCGCGAGCCTGGCGGTCACCGCGGCGCTGCTCCTCGCGGGCGCGCGCGCCTCGTGGGCCGTCGTGCAGCAGGGGCAGCCCGACACGCTCGGCGCCAACTGGCGGCTCCTGACGGAGACGCGCGGAGTCGCCTGGGCCCAGTACGTGGGCAAGCTGCGCTCCCACCTCGAGGGCGACGCGGAGCACCAGCTCGTCACGCTGCTCGCGATCGACGAGCCGCCGGCCGCGTTCTACCCGCAGCTCGCGACCCACCTGCTCGAGGACGTGCCGCTGGAGGCGGCGCTCGAGCTGTGTCGCCGTCACGGGGGAGCGGACTGGCGCGAGCTCGTCCGCGGGCTGGGCTGGTCGCTCCTCGCGCAGAGCGGCTTCGACCCGCACGCGGCCTTCGCGGCCTCGCGCACCGGCGATCCGGAGGTGCAGGACCTGCTCGCGGAGGCGCTCGGGCGCGTGGGACGAGGCGGGCACGCGACGCTCGAGGGCCTCCCGGACGAGCTGGCCCTCGGCGAGGAGCTCGACGCTCCGGAGTCCTGGTTCGTCGGCCTCGGCCACCGCCTGCTCCAGGTCAAGGGCGACCGCCGTCCCCGCGGCTACTTCCGCCGCACGCTGCCGGTGTTCCTGGTCCATCCGCGCGGCGCGGAGGCCTGGCTCGACGGGGCTCCCGCGAGCCGCCTGCCGGCCCTCGAGCGGGGCTACCGCCGCGCCCGCGAGCTCTCCCGCCTCGGCTCGCGCTAACCGGGCCGGGAACTCGCGGGGCCTCCGGGCTAGACTCCACGCCATGGCGGCAGCAAAGGGCAAGGCGCGCAAGCCGGGGGCCGAGGGGCCGGAGCCGACGTTCGACGAGCGGCTCTTGCGGCTCGAGGAGCTCGTACACGAGATGGAGTCGGGCGAGCTCGGCCTGGAGAGCGCGATCGAGCGCTACAAGGAAGGCGTCGGGCTCCTGAAGTCCTGCCGCGGCGTGCTCGACGGCTACCGCCGACAGGTGGAGGAGCTGGCCGAGGACGCCGAGGCCAGCCTGCAGCCCTACGAGGGCGACCCGGACCTCACCTGAGCCATGCCGCGCGAAACGACCGACCGGCAGGGGGCCGAGAGCGAGGCGCCGCAGCGGGCTCCGGCGGCGGGCGAGGTGCGGCGCGTGCTCGTCGTCGCGAACGCGGACAAGCCGGGCGTCTGCGACCAGGTCGAACTCCTGCGCCCGTGGCTCGCCGCGCACGTCGACGGCGTCGACGTCGAGCTCGACATCCGCGCGCTCGCCAGGCGCCGCGCCGGACTGCCCGCGGGCGCGAACCGGGACTCCGGGCGGCCCGACCTGATGGTCGTCCTCGGCGGCGACGGGTCGATGCTCGCCGCGGTGCGCGCCTTCGGGGACGATCCCGTGCCGACCATGGGCATCAACTTCGGTCGCGTGGGATTCCTGGCCAGCACGCCGGCCTCGGCCTGGGAGGAGGCGCTGACGGACGTGCTCGAGGGACGCGGCGAGCTGGACCTGCGCATGCGCCTCGACACGCGCATCCTGACCGCCGGCCGTGAGCCGATCGGGACGCTCGCGCTGAACGACGTGGTCCTCGCGCGCGGCCTGCACCAGGGCATGATGGTCGCGTCGCTCGAGGTCGGCGGCGCGTGGGTGGCCGACTACCGCGCCGACGG
>CAYGPA010000548.1:448-3449 GCA_964351535.1 uncultured Planctomycetaceae bacterium | reverse complement strand
GTCGTTGGGCGACTCCGAGCCGGCGACGATCGCGCTGTCGAGGCTCCCGGGCCGAACGCACGTCCGCAGGACGTCCCACAGCGCGACTCCGGCCCGGGAGAGCCGACGCGTCCGCTCCTCGTACGGAAGCTCGGGGGACGCGCCGAGGAGCTCGCCCAGGATCCACCAGAACGCGTTCCGCGGATGGGCGTAGTACCGCCCCGCGCGCAGCGAGCGCTCGCCCGGCATCGAGCCGAGGATCAGGATGCGGGCGCCGCTCGTCTCGACCGGCGCGAAGCTCTCCACTCGTGACATGGCGTCTCCCGGCGTCCCGCGGGAGCCTTCGGGGAGTGTGTACGAGATTTGCCCGGGCGTGACCTTCGCTCCGTGGTTCTAATGGCGCGAGCAGCAAGCCGGACCGCCGTTCTCGAGGAGGAGGAGGAGCATGAGTCGTCGCCTGCGAGTGGCCCCCGGGGCCGTTCTGGCCCTGGTCGTAGCGTTCTCTGCCGTGGCACGCGGCGAGGGCGAGCCGGAGATCGTCCGCGTCCAGCGTCTGCGAGACGCGCAGACGTCCGGCGGGGAGGTCGCACCGCCCGCGGGGCCCGTCCGGATCGGGTTGGGCGACACGCTGCTCGTGACCGTCTCGAACTGGGTCGTGAACGAGACCCACGAGGCGAACCGCGCCGAGTGGCGTCTGAAGCTCGACGGGATCGTCCTGCCGAGCGCGACGGCCGAGGCGATCGACAGCGAGACCACGCCGGGCCAGGCCGAGTTCCGCTTCTTCCTGACGAGCGGCGCCGGGAATCGCGAGGCCTGGGACGCGCTGCTGCGCTACCCGCTGCGCGGTTCGCGCTGGACGAAGCCCGTGCGCGTCGGGATCCAGCCGCCGAGCAACTTCGGTTCGGCCATCAAGCCGCTGGCGAACGCGGCGGCGACGGAGCTCGTCGTCGTCTCCACGAAGCGCTTCGTGCCGCTGGCCGGCTTCCTCGTCGTCGTGGTCGGCCTGCTCGTCGTCCTCGGGAAGCGCTCGAACATCCTGCGGGGGCCGGACGGCAAGACCTACAGCCTGGGCCGGACGCAGATGGCCTGGTGGTTCGTGATCATCCTGGGGTCGTACCTCTTCCTCGGCGTGCTCACGTTCGACTGGACCTCGACGATCCAGACCTCGGCGCTCGTGCTGCTCGGCATCTCGGCCACCACGGCGCTGGGCTCGGTGATCATCGACGGCGACAAGCGCAACAAGGTCGAGGAGGCGCGCGCCCAGCAGAAGGTGCTGCCCGACCTCATCGAGGAGATGAAGCAAAAGGTGTCGCGGGCGACGCAGGCCGCCGACGTGGCGAGCCTCTCCAGCGGGTTGATCGAGCTGCAGGCGAAGCTCGACAAGGCCACCGCCGGCGCGCAGGTGGTCGAGTCGCGGCCGAGGGTCTTCCTGATGGAGCTGATCTCCGACAGCCGGGGAGTCAGCCTGCACCGCTTCCAGAACGTCATCTGGACCCTCGTGCTCGGAGGCGTCTACGCCCTGTCGGTGCTGACCGAGCTGAGCATGCCGGAGTTCAACGGGACCCTGCTCTCGCTGATGGGGATCAGCTCGGGCACCTACGTGGCCTTCAAGTTCCCGGAGAAGGCGCAGCAGGCCACCTAGCTTTCGGTGGTTCGAGTTCACGGCCCGGCACGCACTGCCGGGCACACCAGCGAGATGGAGGAGAGAGATGTTCGAGGAATCCAAGACCGCGGGATCCAGGGGAGTCGGCCTGGGGGAGTTCCCCTATCCGCTGACGCGAGGGCCGCGCGAATCGCGCTACCTCACGTGGCTGCGCAACCACTCCGACTACATGGCCAGCGGGGGGACGCTCGACTACCTCCGGATGGCCGGAGTGTTGACGCGCGGCATCCTGCTGAACTTCCTGATCCTGCTGTCCCTGCTGCTCTTCGTCGCGGCGATCGTCGGTCACCTCTACGGGCCGCAGCTGCGCGCCATGCCGTCGCTGGCCGATCTGCGCAGTCCCGTACTGGACGAGGGCCTCGTGAGCCGGCTCCGGATGCCGGCGGAGGAGAGGGCGCTCCCGCGCGCGAGCGCGGCGGCCGGCCGGCAGGCGGATGAGGCAGACACCGGCGCGTACGTTCGAGCGCCGGAGCAGGACAAGCTGACCGGCTGGCTGGCCAACCGGCTGTCGGACCGCACGAAGGCCGCGCTGAACGCCACGGAGCCTCAGCCCGGGGAGCTGAACGCCGCTCTGCTCGAGGACCTGCGCCGGATCATCGGGGGCGAGCTGATCGTCGCGGACGACGAGGGGAGCTTGATCCTCAAGCCCGTGTTGAAGCAGGACACCAGGCGGGCGCTCGAACCGCAGACGGGGTTCTGGCCGAAGACCCTCGAGGCCCTGTCGCTGACCTCGCGGTCGCGCACGCGCCAGCTCAACCGACAGATCCTCGAGGACGCCTATCCCGGGCTGTGGCCGCTGCCGAGGGAGGAGGCCGAGTTCGCGCTCAAGGCCGTCGGCGCCGCTCTCAACTTCCGGAGGATCGTCCCCGGCCGTTCGACGAGCGAGGAGCCGGAGGCGCCGGTCTCCGCCGCCGGGCGCTGGTACGAAGCCGGCGTGCTGCCGCCGATGCCCGTCCCGTACACGTTGACGCGCACGGCGCTGATGCTCGCGCTCCTCCTGATCCTGCTGTCGCCGCTCGGGGTCCTGTTCCACGAGATCGCCGGGCACCGGCAGAGCTCGCAGAAGGCCGGAAGCGACAGCTCGGTGAAGCTGCGGGACAAGTTCGAGCGCGCCTTCGGCTCGGCCCTGCTCGTGATCCTGTCGCTGCTCTGCTTCGAGACGCTCCCGATCCTGGTGGACAGGTTCCACCAGTTCCGCGTGAGCCCGAACACGAACTGGAACACCGTCTTCGGCACGATGGCGGCCGTGTCCTTCGCCGTCGTGGGCGGGGCGCGCAGCGTGGCATAGCGTCGTGTAGGGACGGAGTGTCCGTCGCCGTGTAGACCTCGGGGGTCGCCGTGTCATTCAGAAACCATGCT
>CAYGPA010000548.1:0-438 GCA_964351535.1 uncultured Planctomycetaceae bacterium | reverse complement strand
CGGCACGATGGCGGCCGTGTCCTTCGCCGTCGTGGGCGGTTCGAACAAGCTGCTGTCGGTCCTCGACGGAGCGAAGCGAACGTTGATGATGTGGCTCATCGGCTTGCTCGGCGTGGCGGCGCCCATGCTCGTGGTGCTCTATGCGACCGAGTTCATCGTCTACACGGATCCCTACCTGAGCTTCCACGAGAACCTGCTCCTCGTGGTGCTGCCCTTTCTGCTCGTGCTGGGCATCGGCGCGGTGATGGTCGTCGGGTACACCCGCAAGAGCTTCGAGCGATCGGAGTACGTCAAGTTGTGCCAGCTGGCAGCCGGCGTGGGGCTCGGAGCCGTCGCCCTCGGGTGGTTCGTCTACACCCAGATCTTCCCGGACTCCGGCGCCAGCTACCTGGACCACAGCTGGAACCACTACTTCGTCCTGATCCTGGCCGTCGAGAT
>CAYGPA010000547.1:1408-3452 GCA_964351535.1 uncultured Planctomycetaceae bacterium | reverse complement strand
TCGGCGCGAGACGGATCGGCGCGAGACGGATCGGCGCGAGACGGATCGGCGCGAGTCGGATCGGCGTCAGACGAGTCGGCGCCAGACGGATCGGACGCGGCCGACTCCTCGACCAGGCCGGCGTCCCGCAGGCGCGCGGCCAGCGTGTCGGGATCCCAGCCCAGCAGCATCGCGGCGCGGGTCTTGTTCCAGCGACCGCCGCGGGTGCGCGTGCTCTCGAGGGCCGCCTCGAGGTCGGCGAGCGACGGATTGCGCGACGGCAGCCGCCGCAGGAACGGCGTCGAGCCCGGCGCGGCCTGTTCCAGGAGCTCGAGGTCGACGATGCGCCCCTCGGCCAGCAGCACCGCGCGGTGCACGAAGCCCTCGAGCTCGCGCAGGTTGTCGGTCCACGGTTGACGCCACAGCGCGGCCAGCGCCTCGTCGCTCCACGCCGGACGCGGCGCGGCCTCCTCGTCGCAGGCCGCCGCCGCGAAGCGCGCGACGAGCGCGGGGATCTCGATGCGACGCTCCCCCAGCGCGGGGACGCGCAGCGTGAGCACCGCGAGCTCGCGCCGCAGCTCGGGCCGCAGGGCGTCGCCGTCGGTGGCGCTCGTCGCGACGAGGCGCACGTCGCCGTCGCGTCGCGCGCGCAGGTGGTCCGCGAGCGCGAGCTGGACGTCGGGGTCGAGCCGATCGACGCGCTGTAGCACGAGGGTTCCGCCCGCGGCCCGGCGCCACGGCCCGCCTCGCGCGGAGTTCCCGGCGATCAGGCGCTCGTACGCCTCGGGGCCCGGACGACAGGGCCAGGCGATGCAGGCCGCATCGCCGACCTCGCTCGCGAAGTGCAGCCAGCGCGCCGCGATGCGCTTGCCGACTCCCGCGGGCCCCACGACGAGGACCGGTCGGCGCGATCCCGCGAAGGAGAGGATCGGGGCCCACCAGGCGTCCCGGGAGCGCCCCTCGAAGTGCGGCGCGAGTCCGTGTCGCGCGGCGTGCCAGCGTGCGAAGCGCGCGGCGGCGAGCGCGAGCGCGTGACGCTGGGCGGCGCAGCGCAGGCGCGTCACGTCGGCCGCGCGGAAGTCGCGCCGGCGCTGCGACTCGAGGGCGAGGAGGCCCTGCAGCCGACCACGCGCCAGCAGCGGGACGACGACGCCGCCGGCGGCGTCGGGGTGCAGCGCGTCGTCCCCCCCGTCGTGGACCACGGGTCCGCGAGCGACGCGTGCGCGCTCGAGCGCGGAGGAGCGCGCGGGCTTCCCCAGGGCCGACAGGCCTTCGCCGCCCTCCGCCACGAGGCGCAGGTCGCGCCCCTCCGCGCTGAGCCCCCACCAGCGGCGCTCGCGCGTCTTCATGGCCAGCTCGTCGAACAGGGACGTGAACACGGCGATGCAGGGATCCTCCCCCTCCCCATCGCCGAGGACGGGCGCCGCGGCGCGCGCCGAGGCCTCGACCGCGGCGCCGGCGAGGCGACGCGCCCAGATCCCGGCCGCGACCGCGAGGCGCGCGCGCGCCGGCAGCAGGTGGTGGTCGAACTCGAGCCGGGCCCACCCGAGCACCGCTCCCTCGGCGGAGAACAGCGGAGCGACCGCGACGGAACGCGCGTCGGGACCCAGACAGCCCTCCAGGGCCGCGGCGTGGAGGCGGTGCGCGACCTTCAGCTCGCCGCTCACGAGCGCGCGGTGCTCCAGCTCCGACTCGGCTCCCGCGGCGCCGCGGCGATCGCGCAACCACGACGCCAACCGCGGACGGAGCCCGGGCGCGGCGTCGAGCTCGACCGCTTCGACGCCGTCTCCGCGCAGCGCGAAGAGCGCCAGGAACGTCGCGCCGAACGACTCGCGGCCGTGCGCTTCGGGAGCCTGCGCGGCGGCGAGTCTCGCGGGTCCGGGCTCCGCGCGCGGCGCGCGGCCGGCGAGCCAGGGCAGCCACTCGGGCCGCGCCTCGCGCAGCTCCTCGAGCTGGACGGGGAGCCGGTCCCTCCAGGGTTCGAAGGCGTCCCCGTGCGGATCGCACCAGGACTCGGCGGGCGGCTCGCCGCGATAGCGGAACTCGAGAATGCGCTGCATGAGCC
>CAYGPA010000547.1:289-1398 GCA_964351535.1 uncultured Planctomycetaceae bacterium | reverse complement strand
GGGCGGCTCGCCGCTCTCGAGCAGGCGCGACCAGGCGAACAGACAGCGCAGGCGCCGGCCGCCGTGCAGCGGCTCGCGCGCGAGCGCTTCCTCGAGCCACGCGCGCGCGGCGCGCACGCTCCCGCGATCCAGCAGGCACTCGGCGACACCGGCCCGCGCAGCCCGCCGCACGCCGGGCGCGAGCCCGCGGCGGCGCGCCAGCTCGCGGAACGGCTCCTCGGCGAACGCCGAACCGGAGGACGCCCGCGCGAGCTGCGTGTCCCAGAGCGCGAGCACCCCGGGCGCCGTCCCGAGCGACTCCGCGCCGTCGCGCAGGCGCCGGGCGACGTCGAGCGCGTACTCGCCCGGAGCCGGGACGTCGGGCAGCCCCGCGAACTCCGCGCGCAGGGTCTCGAGCGTGCTCCAGGAGCTCTGCGGCGTGCTGCGCGTCGCGCCGCACCAGGCGAAGCTGTCGACGGGCGTCGCGGCGGACAGGTGGTGGCGGAAGAGGTCGACGACCGCCTGGCGCGCGGAGCCCGTGACGATGCGCTCCATCTCCCCGCGCGCCCGCTCGAGCGTCACGGGCACCGAGCGCGCGGCGGCCGGCTGCGCGTCGTTCGAGAGCAGCCGCAGGACCGTCGTCAGGTGGCGCGCGCGGCGCAGCTCGGGCTGGCTGGCGCGCGGGAGCAGGAGGCGCAGGGCTTGCTCGGATCGTTCGACCAAGGGAGGCTCCGGGGTCAGGCGGTGCGCGCCAGGGGTGCGCGCACCGAACGCTCGAGGACAGCGGCCGCACGCGCGCGCTCGCGCTCCACGGCGCGCACGCGACGCCGCTCGTCGGGTCGCCGCGCGAGCCGCGCCGCGAGCCTCCGCTCGAAGCGCTCCGCGCGGGCGAGGTCGCCGAGCTCCGCGGCCGCGGCGCGGGCCGAGACGCAGACCTCGGCCGGGGCCCCGGCGCGCACGGCCCGGGCGTACCAGGCGAGCGCGCGCAGGCGTTCGGCGTTCACGTCCTCGGCGATGCGCCCCTCGAGGTGCTCGCGCAGGTACGGCGCGAGGTCGCCGGGGCGGCCGGCGTCGGCGAAGTGGTCGCGCAGCGTGGTCAGGGCCAGGGCGCAGTGCTCGTGCGACACGCC
>CAYGPA010000547.1:0-279 GCA_964351535.1 uncultured Planctomycetaceae bacterium | reverse complement strand
AGGGCCAGGCGCGCGCCGCCGCGCGCCTCGGCGGCCCAGCCGAGCCCCTCGCAGATCGACCAGGCCTCCGCCCGCGACGCGCCGCGCGCGAAGCAGACGAACAGGAGGGACTCCGCCTCGTCGTGACGCCCGGCGGCCAGCAGGCCGCGCCCGAGGGCCACGCGGCCGCTCTCGGTGTCCTGCAGGTCGAGCGACGCGCGCGCCAGCAGCGCGGCGGCGGGCCAGTCGTCCTCGGGCAGCGTCGCGAGCGCCACGCACGCCCGCCGCACCGTCGGCGGC
>CAYGPA010000546.1:2017-3463 GCA_964351535.1 uncultured Planctomycetaceae bacterium | reverse complement strand
CAGCGCGACCCCGAGCTCTGGACCGGCTGCATCTCCGGCGCGCTGCGCGAGGACCGCTTCGTCCAGGCCTTCGTCGACGCCGGCCTGTACGGCGTCGAGGTCGTCGCCTACCAGCGCGAGCCGTGGGCCGTCGTGCAAGGCCTCGAGTTCCGCTCGATGACGATCGTGGCGTACAAGGGCCTCGAGGGCCCGTGCTGGGACCACAACGAGGCCGTGATCTACAACGGCCCGTGGAAGCAGGTCGTCGACGACGACGGCCACGTCCTGAAGCGCGGCGAGCGCACGGCGGTGTGCCGCAAGACCTTCGAGATCTACACGCGCGCGCCCTACGCCGACCAGGTCGAGCCGGTGTCGCCGCTGGTCGAGGTCGCGGCCGCGGACGCCGAGCCCTTCGACTGCCGCGGCCCGCACACGCGCGCGCCGAGGCAGACCAAGCACGGCGTGCAGCGCGCCGACGTGGCGCCCGGCACGGGCGAGGAATGCGGCCCGTCGGGCTGCTGCTGAGCCCCCCCGGACCGCGCGATGACCTGGGACAGGGACGAGCTGCGCGGCCGCCTCGGCGACGCGCACGTGCTGCTGATCTTCACGCCGGAGCTCTGCGTCGAGCGCGCCGCCCTCGACGTGCTCGAAGCGGTCCTGCCCTTCGTCGACCTCGTCCAGGTCCGCCCCAAGGCCGCCGACGAGGGCCTCGACGTGCGCGGCGGCGCGCCCGCGAGCGCCGTGACCTCCGCGCGCGAGGCCTGCGACTGGACCGAGCGCGTGCTGGAGCTCGTCGGCACGACGCGGCCCGTGCTCGTCAACGACCGCGTCGACGTCGCGGCCGCGCTGCTCGAGCGCGGCTGCGCCGGCGTCCACGTGGGCGCCGACGACTGTCCGCCGGACGTCGCGCGCGACGTGCTCGGTCCGGTGCCGCTGATCGGTCTCTCCACGCACTCGATCCGGGACGTCGGCGTCGCGCCGTCGCCGCCGGTCGACTACGTCGGCTTCGGCCCGATCCGCGCCACGCGGACCAAGGGCTACGCGCGCGGCCTCGGCACCGACACGGCCTGGCTCGCCGCCGAGGCCGCCGCCGTGCCGCTGTTCGCGATCGGCGGCATCGACGCGACCGAGGCCGCGGACCTCGCGCCGGTCGGACGCGTGGCCGTCGGCTCCGCGCTGCTCTCCGCCGCGGACCCGGCGCGCGCCGCCCGCGAGCTGCGCGAGCTGCTGCTCTCCGGTCCGGACTTCTGACGTCAGGGAAGCGCGCGCACGAGCCGCACGCGAAGCGAGCGCCGCGCCTCGCCGACCTCGACGTACTGCGTCGGGATCGCCTCGAACCCGCGCAGGTCCGGGATCGAGAGCTCGTACGTTCCCGGCTGCGCGAAGCCGAGCCGCAGCCGGGCGCCCTCGAGGTTCAGCTCGGGGTACACGCGCGCGCCGTCGCTCCCGTAGGCCCGCAGTCCCATG
>CAYGPA010000546.1:0-1917 GCA_964351535.1 uncultured Planctomycetaceae bacterium | reverse complement strand
GTTCAGCTCGGGGTACACGCGCGCGCCGTCGCTCCCGTAGGCCCGCAGTCCCATGCCGAGCCCGGCGTGCGGGACGACGGCCTCGCCGTCGCGGAGCTCGAGGTCGAGGAAGCACCGCGGCCAGTACTCGAGCTCGAAGGAGTTCACGCCGGGGACGAGCTCGACGACGCGGAAGGGCTCGGCGGTCGCGTAGCCGTTCACCTGGGGCAGGAGCTCGAGCCGGCCGAGCGGCGCGCGGAACCGCGCCGCCGCCTTCCCCGGATCCTGCCGTACGGACGCGAAGGCCAGCCCTCCCGGGTGATCGGCCGGCCCGGTGGACCAGTGCACGGTCCCCACGAGGGGCCGACCGGTCGCCTGCTCCACGAGGCGCACGCGCACGTCCGCCGGCTCGGCGACGTTCAGCTCGACCGCCGTGGAGTCCGTCGGGCCGACCTCGAACGCCTGGTGGTAGCCGAAGGGCTCGACGCCCGCGAGGTAGGTCCCCGGTAGCGCGTCCTGCAGGCGCCAGCGGTAGTGCGGCCAGCTTCCCCACAGCTCGCTGCCGCCCGCGCTCTGCGAGTCCGCCGACAGCCGCGCGACGTGCTGGAACCCCGCGCCCCCCCGCAGCGCGGAGTTCGGCGCCAGCCTGAAGAGATGCAGCGTCGGCCGCGACTCCCCCCACGCTCGCGGGACGTCGAGGGTACCGCTCGCCTCGACGCCGGTCGTCGCGCGCGCAGCTCGACCTGCACCGCGCGTGAGCTCCGGCTGCGCCGCGAGCTCGACGTTCGCCTCCTCCGCGCGCGCGACGACGACGAGCCGGGCGGCGCGAGACGTGAGCAGGTGCGGCAGTCCGGATCCACAGACGAGGTCCACGGCGTAGGAGCCCGCGGCGACGCCCTCGAGCTCGACGGACGCCGTCGGCTCGAGGCCGAGGGGGACGAACAGGAGGTTCGGCCAGGACGGCGTGTCGAGAGCCCGCACCCGAACCCGCTCGTGCTCGCACCCCGCCCGCCGCGTCACGTCGATCCACAGCGCGCCCGCCGGCGCGAGCGCGAGCTGCCGTTCGCCTCCGGAAGCGTGGTCGACCTCGACGCGGGTCCAGGCGTACCCCTCGGCGCGCACCCACCAGTCGGCGACGCGGACCTGGTCGCGGTGGTAGGGATGCGTGCTCCAGGGAGGGAGCACGACGAGGCCTTCCGCTCCGCGCGCGACCGCGACGCGGTCGCGGTCCGGCACGGGTACCGATCGATTCCGCGACCGGCGCTCGTCCTCGTGGTCCTCGTACGGTCCGGGGTGGAACGCATGGCGGTTGCCATTGGCGCGCATGGCCTCGACGCGGCCGAGCGGACGTCCCGAGTCGAGCCCGACGACGCGCAGCGACAGCGGACGAAGCCAGCGCGCCTCGATCGTCCCGACGTCGAGCCCCGCGACCTCCAGCGTCCGCTCGCTCGCTTCGGGCGCGTAGGCCTCGCGCCCCCCGATCAGGATCCGCCCGACCTCGAACGTGGGGCTCCCCTGGACCCGCAGCGAGAAGACCCCGTCGCGGAGGCGCGCCACCCGGGCGCGCGCGTGCTGGTTCCAGCGCAACTCCCAGAGCCGGACCACGCCGTCCGGCGGAACGTGCCGGGTCCCGTCTTCCCCGACGACGACGAGCGAGCCCGAGACGAGGCGCGACTCGGCCCGCTGCTCCGCGGCCCACTCGGCGTTGCGTCGTCGGCGGCGCTCCGCGGGCTCGAGTTCGACCTCCACGGCCGCGCGCCCGGCGGACGTGTCCTCCCGGACCGCGGGCACGCCGTCGCGGTCCTGAGGGTCGGAGACGATCAGCATCACCGCGCCGAGGGCGCTCCGGAGCAGCGTGTTCATGTCCTGCGAGGTGCCGCGCGCCCGCGCTTCGATTCGCGGAAGCGCGAAATCGCCCCGGCGGAGCCTCGTTCACCC
>CAYGPA010000545.1:0-3478 GCA_964351535.1 uncultured Planctomycetaceae bacterium | reverse complement strand
CCGCGTCGAGCCACGCACGGGCCTCGTCGGTCGTCGTTGCCATGGGATGCGCTGGTTTCGGAGATCGAGATCGAGCGCGTCGCGCGCCCGTGGGGGCCGGCCATGCTAGCCCCGTCGATTCTCGACGCTAGGTGCCTGTCCGGAATGCTCCGACAGGCTTCCGGTCCGGACCCCGACCGGGGGAGCCCCACGACGACCGGAGCGGCCTCCGAGGTCCGGGGGATGCCGTCTGGGCGCTCCGCCCGATCCGGTCGACACGTGCGAGCCCAAGTGGAACAATGCCGCGCCGCGGACGCCTCGTGCGAGCGCGCGCAGGCCCCGCCGGCCGCCCCGGCCTCGTCCCGCGCCCCCGGGTGCGCCCTTCCTCCTCCCAGGTCCTCACGCGCCTCCCCCACGGCCCGAGCCCCACGCCATGACGCACGGTTCCTTCCACACGCCCCTTCCCCAGAACGAGCCCGTCCGCTCCTACGCTCCCGGCAGCGACGAGAAGCGGCGCCTGAAGGCGGAGCTCAAGCGACTGGCGAGCGAGACCGTCGAGGTCCCGCTGATCATCGGCGGCAAGGAGATCCGCACCGGGAACACCGCGCCGATGGTCATGCCCCACGACCACGCGCACCAGCTCGGTGTCTTCCACCAGGCCGGCCCCGACGAGGTGGCCGCCGCGCTCGACGCCTCCGCCGCGGCCAAGGCCGAGTGGGCCGCGATGCCGTGGGAGGAGCGCGCCGCCATCTTTCTGCGCGTCGGCGAGATGCTCGCGACCACGCACCGCGACGTGGTGAACGCGTCGACGATGCTGAACCAGAGCAAGACGGTCCACCAGGCCGAGATCGACGCGGCCTGCGAGCTGATCGACTTCATGCGCTTCAACGTGCACTACGCCGAGCGCGTGTACGCGGAGCAGCCCGGCTCCGCGCCGGGCCTCTGGAACCGCCTCGAGCACCGCCCGCTCGACGGCTTCGTGTTCGCGATCTCGCCGTTCAACTTCACGTCGATCGCCGGCAACCTGCCCGGCGCACCGGCGCTGCTCGGCAACACCGTCGTGTGGAAGCCCGCGTCGACGTCGGTGTACTCCAACTACTTCGTGATGAAGCTCTTCCAGGCCGCCGGCCTGCCGGACGGCGTCATCAACTTCGTCCCGGGCCGCGGCAGCGCCGTGGGCAACCCGGTCGTCGCCGACTCGCGCCTGGCGGGCATCCACTTCACGGGCTCGACCGCGGTGTTCCGCGGCATCTGGAGCTCGATCGGCGAGAACATCGCGAACTACGGGCAGTACCCGCGCATCGTCGGCGAGACCGGCGGCAAGGACTTCGTGTTCGTGCACGCCTCCGCGGACGCCGAGGAGGTCGCGGTCGCCCTCGTGCGCGGCGCCTTCGAGTTCCAGGGGCAGAAGTGCTCCGCCGCAAGCCGCGCGTACATCCCGAAGAGCCTCTGGAACGACGTGCGCGACCGCCTGGCCGCGATGCTCTCCGAGGTACGCATGGGCGACGTCAGCGACTTCCGCAACTTCGTCGGCGCCGTCATCGACCAGAGCTCGTTCGACGAGAAGAAGGCCGCGATCGAGGCCGCGCGCGCGAGCAGCGACGCGGAGGTCGTGATCGGCGGCGAGTGCGACGACTCCACCGGCTGGTTCGTCCAGCCCACGGTCATCCAGGCCAAGACCCCGCGCTACGACACGATGGAGCGCGAGCTCTTCGGCCCGGTGCTGACGGTGTTCGTCTACGAGGATTCGCAGTTCGAGGAGACGCTGAAGCTCTGCGACGAGACGTCGGAGTACGCCCTGACCGGCGCCGTCTTCGCGACCGACCGCGCCGCGGTCAAGCGCGCCACCGACGTGCTGCGCTTCGCCGCCGGCAACTTCTACGTCAACGACAAGCCCACCGGCGCCGTGGTCGGCCAGCAGCCCTTCGGCGGCTCGCGCGCCTCCGGCACCAACGACAAGGCGGGCTCGATCCTGAACCTGATGCGCTGGGTCTCCCCGCGCACGATCAAGGAGACCCTCCAGCCCCCGCGGGACTGGAAGTACCCGTTCCTCGGCGAGGAATAGCGCCCCGGCTCCACGGGCGAGTCCGAGGCGACCCGCGTCGACCCGCCTCGACCCGCGCCGACTCCGCCGGTCCGCTTCAAGACGGTCCCATTCACGAGGGAACACGATGACCGAGGTGATCGAGACCGGGAAGCCGTGGGAACGCCTGACGGAGATGATCGAGGCGGGCGAGCGCAAGGCCGTCCGCGCCTTCGTCGCCGAGCTGGAGCCCATCGACACGGCGCGCGTGGTGCTGCAGCTGCGCGAGGACGATCGCTCGAAGTTGATGGAGATGCTGCGGCCCGAGGCCGCGGCCGACGTGCTCGAGCACATCCCCGAGGGGGTCGCCGGGGACACGCTCGAGAACATCGCGCCCAAGAAGGCGGCGCGCATCCTCGAGGAGATGCCGAGCGCGGAGCAGGCCGACCTGCTCGGCGAGCTCGACGAGGAGGAGGCCGAGACGATCCTCGCCTTCATGGAGCCCGCCGACGCGCAGGACCTGCGCGAGCTGGCCGCCTACGACGAGGAATCCGCCGGCGGGCTCATGATCCGCGAGTTCGCGCACGTCACCGAGGGCGCGACGGTCGCCGAGGTCGTCGACTACCTGCGCGAGCACGAGGAGGACCTGACCTACCACGGCCAGTACGTCTACGTGGAGGACCGGCAGCGGCGCCTGATCGGCTCGCTGCAGCTGCGCGACCTCTTGCTGGCGCCGCCGCAGCGCCTGGTCGACGGCCTGATGATCCGCGAGCCGCTCCAGGTACGCGTCGACACCGAGCTGCAGGAGCTCGTGCACTTCTTCGAGCAGGAGCACATCTACGGCGTCCCGGTCACCGACGCCGAGGGCGTGCTCGTCGGGCTCCTGCGCCGCGCGGCCGTCGAGGAGGCCGTGGCCGAGCACAGCGAAGAGGACTTCCGCGCCAGCCAGGGCATCGTCGGCGGCGAGGAGCTGCGCAGCATGCCGCTCGCCGTACGCTCGGGCCGCCGCCTCTCGTGGCTCTCGGTCAACATCCTGCTGAACGTGCTCGCGGCCAGCGTCATCGCCATGCACCAGGACACGCTGGAGGCCGTGATCGCGCTGGCCGTGTTCCTGCCGATCATCTCGGACATGAGCGGCTGCTCCGGCAACCAGGCCGTGGCCGTCAGCATGCGCGAGCTCACGCTGGGCGTCGCACGCCCGGCCGACATCGGCCGCGTCGTGCTCGCGGAGGTCAAGGTGGGCCTGCTGAACGGCACGGCGCTGGGCCTCCTGATCGGCGCCGTCGCCTGGCTCTGGAAGGGCAATGCGTGGCTCGGCCTCGTCGTCGGCCTCGCGCTCGCCGTCAACACGATCGTCGCCGTCTGCATCGGCGGCGGCGTGCCGCTCGTGCTGAAGCGCTTCGGCCGCGACCCGGCGCTCGCCTCGGGCCCGATCCTGACGACGATCACCGACATGTGCGGGTTCTTCCTCGTGCT
>CAYGPA010000544.1:0-3492 GCA_964351535.1 uncultured Planctomycetaceae bacterium | reverse complement strand
GCGCTGCTTCGTCGCGTAGGCCGCGCCGACGCCGTGCGGGATCTGCGTGCCGATGACCGACGACCAGCTCGGGTAGTGCGACCCGGCGTGCTGGAAGTGGTTGCACATCTGCCGCCCCTTGGCGGTGTCGTTCGCGTTGCAGTACATCTGCGCGACGTACTCCGCGAGCGGCAGCCCGCGCATCAGCGCCGCGCCGCCCTCGCGCAGGCCGGACCAGAGCCAGTCGCGACCATCGAGCGCCGCCGCCGAGCCGATCAGCGTGGCCTCGAGTCCCTTGGCGGTGCCGACGAAGCCGACGCGGCCCGCGCGCTGCAGCTTCAGCATGCGCTCGTCCACGCAGCGCACGCGCAGCATGTGAACGAGCAGCTCGCGCAGGCGCTCCGGCCCGAGCGCCGGATCCTCCGCCACCAGCTTCCCGTCCTCCGCCAACACCCGTTCCATGCTTGCAGCCTGTCGAAGGGCTACAGGGCCAGGAGCCCGGGGTTCTCGAGCAGGCGCTTCATGTGCACCAGGAAGCGTGCGGCGTCCGCCCCGTCGACGATGCGGTGGTCGACGCTGATCGAGAGGTTCATGTACTTGCGCACCTCGATGCGGTCGCCCTCGGGAGTCTCCACGACGCCCGGGCGCTTCACGATGCGATGCACGCCGAGGATGGCGACCTCGGGGAAGTTGATGACCGGCGTCGCCAGGATCCCGCCGATGTTGCCGGCGTTGGTGATCGTGAACGTGCTGCCCTTCAGCTCCTCGGACCGCACCTTGCCGGAGCGCGTGCGCTCGGCGAGGTCTTTCAGCTCGAGCCCGAGCTGCGTCATGCCCTTGGCGTGCACGTCGCGGATCACGGGGACGATCAGGCCGTTGTCGGTGTCCGCGGCGATGCCGAGGTTCACGGCGCCGAAGGTGACGATCTCCTGCGCGTCCTCGTCGAGCATGCTGTTCAGCTGCGGGAACTTCACCAGGCTGGCCGCGACCGCCTTCATGATGAAGGGCATGTAGGTCAGCTTGACGCCCAGCTCGCCGGCCATGGACTTGGCCTGCTCGCGCAGCGTGACGAGGTCGGTGACGTCGAGCTCCTCGACGACGGTGAAGTGCGCCGCGGTGTGCTTCGAGCGCGTCATCGCCTCGGCGATCTTGCGGCGGACGCCGCGGAAGGGCGTGCGGGAATCCGCCGCCGCCGGCGCAGCCGACGGCGTCGGAGCGGCCGCCGCGGCCGGAGCCGCCGCCGTACCGGAAGCCGCGAAGGCCTCGACGTCCGCACGGCGCACCACGCCATTCCGGCCCGTGCCGGCGACGCGCGACAGATCGATACCGAGCTCGCGCGCCACGCGGCGCGCGCTCGGGACGGCGAGGACCTTGCCGTTGGTGCGTACCGGAGCCGCCGCCGCGCTCGCTGCCGGCGCGGCCGCGACACCCGCCATCGCGGGCTCGGGCTTCGCGGCCGGTCGAGCCGCCGGAGCGGAAGATGCGGCCGCGGGCGCGGCCGCGGTCTCGAGCACGAAGATCACCTGCCCGACGGGCACGACCTCGCCCTCCTTCGCGCGCAGCTCGGCGATGCGACCCGCCGCGGGCGCGGGGATCTCGACGGTGGCCTTGTCGGTCATCACCTCGACGACCGCCTGGTGCTCGGCGACGTCGGCGCCGGCCTCGACGAGCCACTTCACGATCTCGCCCTCGGCGACGCCCTCGCCGACGTCGGGCAGCTTGAAGTCGATCGCGGCCCCGCCGCCGCTGCTTGCCGCGGAAGCGGCTGCGGCTGCGGCTGCCGGTGCGGCTTTCGGGGCCGCGGGGGCCGCGGCCGAAGCGCTTCCCGCGCTGGCTTCGCCAGCACCGGCAGCGTCCAGGTGGAAGATCACCGTGCCCACGGGCACGACCTGGCCCTCCTCGGCGGAGAGCTTCGAGATCGTGCCCGCCGCGGGCGCGGGGATCTCGACGGTGGCCTTGTCGGTCATCACCTCGACGACCGGCTGGTGCTCGGTGACGGTGTCGCCGACGCTCACGAGCCACTTCACGATCTCACCCTCGGCGACGCCTTCGCCGATGTCGGGCAGCTTGAATTCCAGGGCCATCGGATCCTCTGTAGTGGGCCGTCAGTACGCCGCGACGTGCTCGATCGCATCGAGGACGCGTCGGTGGTCCGGCATGTAGTGGTGTTCGAGCGTGTTCGGGAACGGCGTGTCGAAGCCCGTGACGCGCGCCACGGGAGCTTCCATGTACTCGATCGCGTTCTCCGCGATCAGCGCGCTGATCTCGGCGCCGAAGCCGCAGAAGCGCGGCGCCTCGTGGACGATGACGACGCGACCGGTTTGCTTGGCGGCCTCGAGCACGCCCTCCTCGTCGAGCGGCAAGAGCGTGCGCAGGTCGACGATCGCGCACTGCACGCCCTTCTCCGCGGCTTGCTCGGCCGCCTTGGCGCACACCGGCACCATCGCGCCGTAGCAGAAGACGGTGACGTCGGTGCCCTTGCGCACCGTGCGCAGCGTCGAGAGCGGCGTCGTGTAGTGCCCCTCGGGCACCTCGGACTTCACGGAGCGGTACAGCGCCTTGGGCTCGAGGAAGAGCACCGGGTCGGGGTCCTCGATCGACGCGATCAGGAGCCCCTTGGCGTCCTCCGGAGTCGACGGGATCACGACCTTCAGCCCCGGGGTGTGGCAGAAGTACGCCTCGCCCGACTGGCTGTGGTACAGCCCGCCGCGGATGCCGCCGCCGTACGGCGTGCGGATGACCATGGGTGCCGTGTACTGGCCGCCGGAGCGGTAGCGCAGCTTCGCGGCCTCGCTGACGATCTGGTCGAAGGCCGGGAAGATGAAGTCCTGGAACTGGATCTCCGCGACGGGGCGCAGGCCGTTCATGGCCATGCCCACGGCCGTGCCGACGATGCCGTCCTCGGAGAGCGGCGTGTCGAAGCAGCGGTTCGCGCCGAAGTCGTTCGTCAGGCCCTCGGTCGCGAGGAAGACGCCGCCCTTCGGGCCCACGTCCTCGCCGAAGACGACGATCGATTCGTCGCCGCGCATGGCGGTCTTCAGGGCGTCGTTGACGGCTTGTACGAGAGTCAGGGTCGGCATGGTTCTTGGGCCCGGTTCGTGCTGGATCGCCGGATGCGTGCGGATCAGAGGGGGAACTCGCCGCCGCCGGCTGCGGCGTCGCCCTTGCGGCGCGCGAGGTCGAAGGAAGCCTGCCCCTGGCGCCGCAGGTGCGCCGGGACCTCCGCGTAGACGTCGCTGAAGATGGTTTCGAGGGCCGGCGGGCCGACGGCCTGGGCCTGCTTCGCGGCGGCGCCCACGCGCTCGGCCGCCTCGGCGTAGATCGTCTCGCGGTCGCCGGGCTTCCAGAAGCCGCGCGCCTGCAGGAAGCTCTCGAAGCGCGGGACGGGGTCGCGCTGCTCCCACTCGGCGAGCAGCTCGGCGGGGACGTAGCGCGTCGGGTCGTCGGAGGTCGAGTGGCCGCCCATGCGGAACGTGCGCGCCTCGATCAGGGTCGGGCCCTCGCCGGCGCGGG
>CAYGPA010000543.1:0-3497 GCA_964351535.1 uncultured Planctomycetaceae bacterium | reverse complement strand
GACCGCGTCGAAGATCAGCGCCTGCAGCGGCGCCTTCGGGTCGCCCGTGGGGTGCGGGATCTGGTCGACGACGGCGTCCAGCACCGGCGGGACGCCCACGCCGGTCTTGGCCGAGACCCGGTGCGCCTCGGTCGCGTCGATGCCCAGCACGTTCTCGATCTCCTCGCACACCTCGTCGGCGTGCGAGTGGGGCAGGTCGACCTTGTTCAGCACGGGCACGAGCGCGTGGTCCGCCTCGATCGCGAGGTACGCGTTGGCCACGGTCTGCGCCTCGACGCCCTGGGAGGAGTCGACGAGCAGGATCGAGCCCTCGCAGGCCTGCAGGCTCTTCTGCACCTCGTAGTTGAAGTCCACGTGGCCCGGGGTGTCGATCAGGTTCAGCTGGTACCGCTCGCCGTCCTTCTGGTGATAGATGGTGACGGCGCGCGCCTTGATCGTGATGCCGCGCTCGCGCTCGAGCTCCATGTCGTCGAGCATCTGCGCCTTGAGATCGCGGTGCTGAACGGCGCCGGTGATCTCGAGGAAGCGATCGGCGAGCGTCGACTTGCCGTGATCGATGTGGGCGATGATCGCGAAGTTGCGGATGTGCTGGATGTCGACCATGGGGGTGGCCTCGACGCCGAGGGTCCGCCGAGGATCCGGCGGGGAGCGGCCTCCGAGGCGCGAACGACGGGAATGCCGCGGTCCGTCCCGGAGACGGGGTCAGGCGGTCAGGGCCGGCAGGCGTCGCACGAGCTCGCGCAGGGCTCGGCCGCGGTGGCCGACCCGGGACTTCTCCTCGGGAGAGAGCTCGGCGAAGCCTCGACCCGTCTCCGGATGACCCGGTTCGGTGAAGAGGAACAGCGGATCATAGCCGAAGCCCCCCGTGCCCAAAGGCGCCTCGAGGATCCGTCCGCGCGCGGTCCCCTCGATCTCGGCGACGGGGCTGCCGTCGGGGCGAGCCAGCGCCAGGACGCAGACGAAGCGCGCCCCGCGCCGCGCCTCCGGCACGCCCGCGAGCCGCTCGAGCAGCAGGCGGTTGTTGCCCGCGTCGTCCCCGTGGACACCGGCGAAGCGGGCCGAGTGCACGCCGGGGGCTCCGCCCAGCGCGTCGACCTCGAGGCCCGAGTCGTCCGCCAGGCACCACAGGCCCGCGCTGCGGGCGGCCGAGACCGCCTTCTTGCGGGCGTTGCCCGCGAAGTCGGGCCGGTCCTCCTCGACCTCGGGCAGGCCGCCGACCTCCGCGGGGGTCGCGACCTCGACGTCGAGCGGAGCGAGCAGCCCCACGAGCTCGGCGAGCTTCTTCACGTTGCCGCTGGCCAGCAGGAGACGCATCGCGGGAGTCCCGGGGGCCGGCTCAGGCCTCGAGGGCCGCCTTCTGGGCCTCGAAGATCCGCTGGATGGCCGCCTCGCCCGTCTCGAGCATGGCCTCGAGCCCCTCGCGGCGGAACGGCGCGCCCTCCGCGGCCCCCTGGACCTCGATGAACTCGCCCTCGCCGTTCATGACGAAGTTCATGTCCACCTCGGCCTTGCTGTCCTCCTCGTAACAGAGGTCGCACAGCGCCTGCCCGCCCACGATCCCGACCGAGACCGCGCCCAGCTGGGTCCGCAGGGGCCACGACCGCAAGAGCCGCCAGCGGTCCATGTAGGTGAGGAGGTCGTGCAGCGCCACCCAGGCCCCCGTGATGGCCGTCGTGCGCGTCCCGCCGTCGGCCTCGAGCACGTCGCAGTCGATCCAGATCGTGCGCTCGGTCATCTTCTTCATGTCCACGACGCTGCGCAGCGCCCGGCCGATGAGCCGCTGGATCTCGACCGAGCGCCCGTCGACCCGCCCGGAGCGGTCCCGGGACTTCCGGGACTGCGTGGACGAGGGCAGCATCGAGTACTCCGCCGTGAGCCAGCCGCGGCCCTGCCCCTGCAGGAAGGGCGGGACGCCGTCCGTATAGGTCGCGGTGCAAAGCACTTGCGTGTTCCCGCAGCGCGTCAGCACCGAGCCGGGCGCGCTGCCGGTGAAGTTGCGCTGGAACGAGAGCGGACGTAAGTCCTGTGGCGAGCGGCCGTCGGGGCGCGTGGAGACATCGTTCGACATGGCCGGGAGTATAGCGGCGCGGCGCCTGGGTGCGCGTTCACGCCGTTTCGGCTGCGGGAGATCGGGGGGGATCCCACGCGCAACCCGGGCCGTTCGCTCCTCTCGAAAGGTTCACGCTCCGATGCCTGCGCGCCTCCAGAGGCGGCGTTAGGATGGGCCCCGGCGGAAGGAAAACGCGACCCACGTCGCGTTCCGCGTCGGCGGCACGGCAGGGCTGGACCGACGCCCACGGCCTCCGGACCGAACGCGGCGCACCCCGCGAGCGGGCACCGGCCCCGGGGCGTCGGACGGCAAGCATCCGCCGGCTCCCGTTCCGCCGCGTGCGTGCGATCGCACGGCGTTCGAACACCACGGCCATCCACCCTCACGGGCGAACCACCCAATCAGGCAAGCGACATGCGCACGCTGCTCAGCCAGTTCTGCGAAGAGTTCGATTCGATCGTCCGCAACCTGCTGGACCCGCTGCAGCGGACTTCGCGTTCGCTCGAGCAGGGTCCCCGCGACTTGATGGGGGACGGGTTTCGCGTGCAGGTGCTGGACCTGCACCACCAGTTCGAGGTGCTGGCGGACAAGGTGGCCGAGCAGCAGGCCTACGTGCTGATCTTCGGCCCCCTGAAGAGCGGCAAGTCGACGCTGATGAACGCCATCGCCGCGTCCTACGTCAGCGAGGTGTCGAGCCTGCCCGCGTACCCCTGCATGGTCTACGTGTCGCACTCGGAGAAGCGCGAGTTCACGCTGACGGCCTACGACGGCACGACGCAGGTCTTCTCGGATCCCACGGCGCTGCACATCACGATCAAGCGCGGCCACGACGACCTGGCGGCGCACATCCGCGAGGTCGAGGAGCGCGGCGAGCAGTTCGACCCCGCGCTGCACTACCCCGAGGCGATCCGCCGCATCGACGTCAAGCTGCCCGCCGGCCACCTGGCGCAGTCGGGCGCCGTGCTGGTCGACACGCCCGGGCTCTACAGCCGCATGAAGTTCGGCTACGACCGCATGACGCGCGAGTTCCGCAACGCGGCCGCGTGCGCGATCTTCATCGTCAAGAGCGACAACCTGTTCCTCGAGCAGGTCTTCGAGGAGTTCAACGAGCTGCTCGAGCTCTTCAGCCAGATCTTCCTCGTCGTCAACCTCGACACGAACAAGAACGACCTCGGCCCCGACGGCAACCTCGTGCCCAGCCTGGAGTCCGAGGATCCGCTGCGCATCATCGAGGCCTTCGAGCGTCTCGCGATGAGCGCCCCGCTGAAGAAGGCCGCCGACCAGGGGCGTCTGCGCATCTACCCGGTCGACCTGCTCAGCGCCGCCAGCCGGCGCCTGCGCGCGGCCCACAGCGGCGAGGCGGTCGAGGAAGAGGTGTCCAAGGGCGGGCACGCCAGCTTCGACAGCTTCATCCAGGACTTCACCGACTACCTGAACAGCGCGGACT
>CAYGPA010000542.1:2366-3515 GCA_964351535.1 uncultured Planctomycetaceae bacterium | reverse complement strand
CATGGGGATGGTCGGTCAGGCCTTCGGCCGCGCGCTGAGCGCCCTGGGGGACGCCTCGGATCCGAGCGAGCACCTGACGGCGGTCTTCGTGCGCTACGAGATCCAGGCCCCGGGCAGCGCGCCCGAGACGCTGCAGCGCCCGATCTTCGACCTCGTCGGCCCCGGCGCCCGCTCGAGCGGAACGCCCTTCGAGATCACCGAGCCGCTCCGTCTGCGCCGCAGCCTGGCCCTGGTCGGCTCGGTGCGCGCGCTGCTGCAGCCCTGCTGGCCGAACCGGGAGTTCGTCGTGAACCGCTGGCTCTCCGGACAGCTCAGAAACCGCGCCGTGCTCCTGCGCGCGACCGCCGCGGCCGGCCGCGCGGACACTTCCGGCGTGCGCGACGCGATGGGCGGGGCGAAGCCGTCCGACGGCTCGCTGCTGTTCCTGGCCTCGCAGCGCCGCGAACAGAGTCCGCACGCGCGAGCCATCGCGCTGACCCGCTTGAACCTGCTCGGCTCCTTCGAGCGGCTCGACTCGGAGGGCGAGGCCCCGGTCCTCCACCGGGGATTCGACATTCTCCGGAACGGCGTCGACGTCCTCCCCGGATCCGCGCACCCGGCGCGTCGCGTACGGCTCCTGCAGGGCGTCCTCGACACGGTGCTCGAGGCCGAGCTCCTCGACAGTGAGGACGGCGTCCAGAACACGTCGCGCAGCTACGCGGCGACGCTGGCCGGCGAGGAGGCCGCGGTGACGATTCGCGAGCCCGCGGGCCTCGAGGCCCTGGGGAACCGACTGCATCCCGACGACCGCACGAGGATCGCGGACGCGCTGCAGTCGGGCTGCGTGGCCGTGCTGGCCGCACCGCCGGCGGAGGGCGCTCCGGTGCACTGGTGGCGCGTCGACCCGCGCGACGGAACGTGCCTCGGCATGGGCGCGGACGGCAGGGGCGAAGGGGCGGAGTTCATCGCCCTGATCTCGCTCGGCCTCACGACCCTCGGAGGGCTCGCGTGCGTCGATCCGACCAACGCGTCCGGGATGGACTGCTGCGTGTCGCTCTGGCTCGCGGGCATGCTGGGCGAGGCGGCGCTCGCCCTCTGGCTCGGGGGACCCGTGGGTGCCGGAGTCGCGCTGGCCGTGGCGATCTTCTACTCGGTGTGGCTGGCCGATGC
>CAYGPA010000542.1:0-2266 GCA_964351535.1 uncultured Planctomycetaceae bacterium | reverse complement strand
CCGGCGAGGCGTTCCTCGATGCGCTCGTAGCCGCGGTCGATGTGGTACACGCGGTGCACCTCGGTCTCGCCGTCGGCGACCAGGCCCGCGAGGACGAGCGCGGCGGAGGCGCGCAGGTCCGACGCCGTCACGGGCGCGCCGGAGAGTCGCTCGGTGCCCTGCACGATCGCGGTCGCGCCCTGGCGGCGGATGTTCGCGCCGAGGCGCAGCAGCTCTGCGAGGTGCATGTAGCGATCGGGGTAGATGCGCTCGGTGATGACGCTGAACCCGTCGGCGAGGCTCATCAGCGCCATCCACTGCGCCTGCAGGTCCGTCGGGAAACCGGGGAACGGATGCGTGGTCACGTCGGTCGGGCGCGGGCGCTTCGCGCGTCGATCGTAGGGCACGCTCGCGACCCAGTCCGCGCCGATCTCGAACGGCACGCCGGCCTCGATCAAGCGGTCGAAGAGCGCCGTCAGGTGATCCGGTCGACAGCCCTCGACCACCACGCGCCCGCCGCAGATCGCGCCGGCGAGCAGGTAGGTCCCGGCCTCGATGCGGTCGGGGATGACGGAGTACGTCGTGCCGTGCAGCTCGTCCACGCCGTCGATCACGAGGCGCGGCGAGCCGATGCCCTCGACCTTCGCACCCATCGCGACCAGGCACTCGGCCAGGTCGACGACCTCGGGCTCGCAGGCGGCGCCGTGGATCACGGTGCGGCCCTCGGCCAGCGTCGCGGCCATCAGCACGTTGGCCGTGCCGAGCACCGACGGTCCGAAGGCCGAGCCGAGGTACAGCTCGGCGCCGCGCAGCCGGCCGCCCGGGGCCTCGGCGATGACGTAGCCGTGCTCGACGACGATCTCCGCTCCGAGCGCGCGCATGCCCTTCAGGTGCACGTCGATCGGGCGCACGCCCAGCACGCACCCGCCGGGCAGGCTGACCTCCGCGCGGCCGTTGCGCGCGAGCAGCGGGCCGAGCACGGTCACGGACCCGCGCATCTTGCGCACGTGGTCCCAGCCGGCGCGCTCCTCGGGCCGCGCAGGGCTCTGCACCTCGACGCTGCGGTCCGCGTTGCGCTCGGCCGAGCAGCCGAGGTCGCGCAGCACGGCCAGCATCGAGTCGACGTCGGCCAGGAGCGGCGCGTTGGGCACCCGCAGGGGCTCGTCCGTCAGCAGGCTCGCGGCGAGCACCGGCAGGACGGCGTTCTTCGATCCCGCCGCGCGCACGGCGCCCTCCAGCGGGCGGCCCCCTTCGACGATCAGTTTGTCCATCGGCCCGGCGCCCTCGGCGCGTTGCCGGAAGGTCCCACATCCGAGGCCGGCGATCACGCGGAATCGGCCTCCCCGCTGCCGCGGCGGCCCGGCGCCCGAAGCCGACCTCCCCGGCCGGGGCGCGCGCCGGGCCCCGACTGCGGGCGCGGCGCGGGGGCCCGGTTTGACCGCCCCCCCATCGACTCCTATCATCCCCGGGTTTCGGGGGTTGGGGCAGGTCCCGCACGAGTGCCCCCGCGCCCACGCAACACACGCGAGCCGACCACACGCGAGCCGACCCGGGCCCGCCAGCGACGGACCCGCTGGGCCCGCATTCTTCGACCGGCCCGAGGACTCTTCACGCCGACCATGAGCACGACCCAAGCTTCCGCCGAACCTGAACTCGAGGCACCGAAGCGCCCGGAGCGGCCCGAGCCCACCTTCGACCTCACCAAGGACCCGATCTCGAGCTTCAGCGAGCTCGAGGACCTGCGCAGCCACGTGTTCGCGCGGCGTCGTACGGTCGAGCGCTACCGCAACCAGGTCGAGTCCCTCGGAACCGAGGGCGACGCCGGCCGGCGCCGCGGCCTCGGTCTCTGGATGCTCGGCGAGTTCGAGCAGGCCGCCGAGCTGCTCGCGCACCACGAAGAAGACGACGTGGCCTCGTTCACGCGCGCGACCGCGCTGCTGTCGCTCGACCGCCCGGCCGAAGCGGTGCCGATCTTCGAGCGCCTCTCGAAGGCCTACCCCGACGTCGCGCGTCCGCGCTGCGGCGTGCTCGAAGCGAAGCTCGAGGCCGACATGGCCCAGGGCGACGCCGAGGCCGCCGCCGACGCGCTCCTCGCGGAGCTCGAGAAGGCACCGCAGGAGTTCCTGGAGGCCGCCGAGGGCCTGTACCTGCAGGGACGCGCCGCGGAGCTGAAGCGCGACTGGCAGGGCGCCGTCGACAAGTACGTCGCCGCGCGCGACACCGACCCGTCGAACCGCGCCAACCTGTTCCGCGGAGCGTTCCTCGCCGAGCGCTGCGGCCTCGACGA
>CAYGPA010000541.1:0-3533 GCA_964351535.1 uncultured Planctomycetaceae bacterium | reverse complement strand
CGACCCACTATCCCCCGAGCCGTCCGGAGTCGTAGCGTGCACCCGGAGCGAAGTTCGGCCGTCGATCCCGAAGCCGCGGACCCGCGGGCGCCGGGCGCGCCGCGGATCGTCGCCGTCATGGGTAGCTATCGGATGGGCGGAGTCGTCGACTCCGCGCTGGACCTGATCCTGCGGAGCGCCGCGGCCCGCGGCGCGCGGGTCGAGAAGATCGACCTCGTCGCGCGCCACATCGAGTTCTGCAAGAACTGCCGGGAGTGCATGCGTCGGCCGGGCCGCGAGCGGGGCGAGTGCGTTCTGGAGGACGAGGCCGAAGGCATCCTCCGGGACCTGGAGACGGCCGACGGCGTCGTGTTCGGCGCGCCCGTCAACTTCGGGGACGTGAACGCGCTCACGCGCCAGCTCCTCGAGCGCATGGTCGGCTTCGCGCAGTGGCCTCCGGGAGATCGCTCGCCCAGGCTGCGCCGTCGACACCTCGGGACGCCGGCGGTGCTCGTCACGTCCTCGGCGGCGCCGGCGGTCATGACGCGCCTCTTCGCGCGGCCCCTGAAGACGCTGCGCGAGATGGCCCGCCTCGTGGGCGCGCGTCCGATCGGCACGCTCGTCGTCGGTCTGGCCGACGTGCACGGAGCCGCGCTGTCGACGGGCGTCCGGCGCCGGGCGCGACGCCTCGGAGAGCGGCTCTTCGAGCTGGCGGCTCCCACGGCCGGCAGCCGCACGGCCGGCTGAGGCGGTTCCCTGCGTTCGGGGCGCCCGCCAAAGGCGCGCGGTTCCCGCGTAACGTTCGCGTACGGAGCTGCTAGAACTCCCCGTACCAAGGAGGTGCAGCATGTCCCACATCTGCGCGCGCTTCCTGGTCGCGGCGGTGGCGGCCGTTTCCGCCCCGCGCGACGAGGACGTCGGATTCGTCAGCCACGCCACGCGGCACTACGAGGTCCTCGTCGACGAGGACTGCGAGGATGCCGAGCGCAAGGGCCGCGAGTGGGGCGCGATGCTCCAGCAGGCGCGCGACGAGTTTCGCGAGTTCTTCCACGCCAAGGCGAGCCCGACCGTGGGCACCCGCTTCGTCGTGCGCGTCCACGCCGACGTCGAGACCTGGAAGGCGCGCATCCTCGACGAGGGCGGCGCCCTCCCCGCGAAGGTCGACCGCGTCTGGTACCGCCAGGACAACGAGTACGTGTACGTCGTCGAGCAGCCCACGGAGTACTGGACGCGCGGCCAGCTGCTCTACGGCGCATGCCAGCAGTACTTCGGCGCCGTCGCGCCCGAGCGCCGGCACCTGCTGTACGGCTGGTACCTGCACGGCATCGCCAGCTCGTTCGCGCTGCACCGCTGGAACGGCGAGGAAGGCGAGTTCGCCATCGTGCCCTGGGTCACCGACAGCGGCATGCCCGAGGAGGCGCTCGCGAACCTCGACCCCGCGAACGTCGCCCTCGACCGCTTCAACATCGAGGAGCTCGACACCTCCTCGTCCTGGGGCGTCGTCACGTACCTGCTCGAGGGCGCGGACGCGAAGATCCGCAAGCGCTTCGAGAAGCTGGCGCTCGGGACGACCGGCTCCGCCGTCTCGAGCAGCGACCTGGCCCACGCCTTCGGCGGCACGCTGGGGGACCTGCAGGCGCAGCTCTATCAATGGCTGCTGGAGAACCAGCCGCCGTTCGAGCTGATCGCGGGGACGTGGGAGGACGTGGGCGACCGCGAGCTGCGCGCCAGCGTCCCTCCGGGCGAGTACGGCACGTGCCTGCTGCGCCCCGACGTCGGGCGCCTCGAGGCCGACCTCTCGATCCCGTTCCAGTCGCCCGTCGGCGCCGGCTTCGTCACCGGCTACCGCGACGAGGACCACTTCGCCGAGGTGTTCGTGCAGGAGTCCCACCTGTCGGTCGTCCTCCACTCCGGCCCCGACCGGGGGACCCTCGCGCACCTGCCGATCGACGCCAGGCGCGGCGACACCTACCCGCTGCGCATCCAGCACCGCGACGACGGCCTGCACGTCACCGTGCGCCGCGTGAAGGCGGGCCCGTTCCCGATCTCCGCCGAGGGCCGCAGCGGCCTGCTCGTGAAGGAGGGTCCGGCGCGCTTCCTGGACGTGAGCTGGGAGTGACGCCCCCGGCTCAGGTGTCGACGTACCAGCCCGACGTGCTGCTCCAGCTGATCTCGAACATGTGGCAGTCGTACTCGCCGATCCAGAGATACGGTTCTCCAGCCTCGTCCAGCTCGTAGCGCCAGTCGGACCAGCCCGGCTGCAGGTCGTTCAGCTGGGCCAACCTGTCGGGGTAGCGACCGGTTGCCTCGCGATGGAGTTCGAGCGCCGAGACGATCGCCTCGCCCTCGGCGCGCAGCGCAGGCCAGTTCTGCCGCTGCACTCGCTCGGGCCAGCTGCGCGCGCGCCTCGCTCGGTCCATCTCGCTCGCCACGATGTCCGCCACATCCGGCCCCACGGCGATCGCGAGCGTCACGACCGGGATCACGGCGACAGCGACCGCCACGGCGATCCAGGTCTTCCTGCCGGGCCACGTGACGCGAAATCTTCGACGGGTCGAGCCCATGGTCACGCGTCGTAGCTCCAGCCGCGCCTGCTGCTCCAGCCGATCTTGAACATGTGCAGCCCGTAGTCTCCGATCCAGATTCCCGCCTCTCCAGTCTCGCGGACCTCGTAGCGCCAGTCCGACCACCCGGGTTCGTACCCGGACAGCTCGGTCAGGCTCTCGGGGTATCGACCGCGGGATTCTCGATGCGCTTCGAGTGCGGCGACGATCTCCGTTCGCTCCTTCATCAGCGGACCCAGGTTCGACTTGCGAACGCGTGGAGCCCACCCGTGCAGCGGCCGATGGACCTCCGAGCCGGCCCGCTGCAGGAGTTCGAGCAGGGCCGCGATCCCGCCGAACGACACGGCGCCGCCGGTCAGGGCCAACGCCAGGACCAGGAGCCACTTGCGGCATGTCATGCGTCACGCATCGCAGTACCGGCGGTCGTCGCCGCTCGTGTAGCGCAGGAAGAACTGGAAGGCGGAGTAGTTGCCGATCGCGAGGCTGTACGTGCCCGCGTTGCCGACCCGGTACCGCCAGTCCTCCCAGCCGTCCGGGGGTGCCGCGAGCTCGTCCAGGGTCGCGGGCACGCGTCCCGCGTGGGCCTCGAAGGCCTGGATCGCGGTCACGATGCGCCGGCCCTCGGCCTCGAGCGCCTCGATGTTGTCGTAGCGGATGCGCTCGGGGCTCGTCCGCCGGATCCACTCGGTCTTCACGATCGAGACCGGGATGCGCCAGGCCTCTGACCACGCGGTGGCCAGCACCACGGCGATCCAGATCCCGGCGACGGAGACGCCGAGCCAGCGCGACTTCGCGGCCATGTCGGCCTCCAGCGTACACTACGCCCGAATGGAGGTGCTCCCATGACGCTCGCTGCACTCGTACTCGCCGTGACCCCGCTCGCGTCCGGCGATCCGCCGCCCGGCTTCCGCGCGCTGTTCGACGGGGAGTCGCTCGCCGGCTGGTGGGGGGCGGGGACCGAGGATCCGCGCGCGTTCCAGGCGCTCAGCG
>CAYGPA010000540.1:0-3533 GCA_964351535.1 uncultured Planctomycetaceae bacterium | reverse complement strand
GGTCGAGCTCCCCGCGACGCCGGAACGCCTGTCGTTCTCCCACCCCGACTACGAGCCGCTGGAGATCGAACCGACCACGTCCGAAACCGTCTGGCTGGTCCCGCGCGGCCGCTGACCGGGCCTCACTCCCCCTCGCTCTCCAGCTCGAGCAGGGCGTCCACCATGCGCTGGTAGCGCTCGGCCGTGTTCTCGACGAAGCGCTGCTCGGAGAGGATCGACTCCTCGAAGCACATGGCCTCGCGCGCGGCCTCGACGAAGGCCTGCTTGTCGTCCTCCCAGGTGTTGTAGGCCAGGTTCATCCAGGCCGTGCCGTCCTCGGGGTCGACCGCGACGCGGCGGCGCAGCTCCCGCGTGAGCGCGGGCCAGTCCTCGAGGGCCTCGAGCGCCCAGCACAACATGCGCGAGGCCTCGCGGTCCTCCGGCCGCTCGATCAGCAGCGCGTTCATCTCGTCGATGGCCTCGGGGTACCGGCCGGCCCAGTTCAGGTGGCGCGCGAGGAGCGTGCGCAGCTCGGGGTCGTCGACTTCCTCCAGGGCCTCGCGCAGCACCTCGATCCCGACGTCGTAGTGGCGCTTGATCCCGAGGATCAGGACGTGGTTCACGACCTGCTTCTTCCACACTTCGCGCCCCGCCGTCGCGAGCGTGAGCGCCGCCGCCTCTTCGTACACGCGGGTCGACGCCTCCACGTTCCCGAGCTCGATCTCGTGTCCGGCCAGCGTGAAGCGCGACGGCAGGTGCGTCTCGTCGAGCCGCACGGCCTCGCGCTGTGCGACCGCCGCGCCCTCGACGTCGCCCGAGAGCCAGCGCGCGCGGCCCAGCCAGTACCAGGAGGCGGCGCGCTCGGGCCAGAGCTCGTGCATCGCGTGCGCGGCGTCGATCAGCGCGCGCTCCTCGCCGAGGAGGTTCAGCACCTCGGCGCGCTGGTGATGGAACAGGATCTCCGCGCGCGGCGAGCGCAGCAGCGCGCGGTCGAGGAAGCGCCGGCCTACCGCCAGCCAGTCCGAGTCCTCGCCCATCCGGTGTCGTTCGTGAGCGATCCAGCCGCGGACGAAGTCGTCCAGAGCGCTGCCCGTGACGTCCTGGGGATCGAGTTCCAGCCCGCCCTCGACGTGCGCCCGGATCGTCGCGAAGGCCGGTTCCTGCTCGAGGGGCTCGGGCAGGTCCGTCGCGAGCTCGAGGGCCCACTCCGGATCGATGCGCGCCTGGAGCAGCGCCTCGACGACACGCGGCAGCGCGTGCTCCGGCCGCAGCTCGATCTGCTGCTGGAGCCGCTTGCCGCTCAACGAGTTCAGGCCGGAGTACTCGAGCGCACTCAGCATCAGGGAGTCGAGCTCCTGCGCCTGCAGCACGCGCTCGCCCTCGCGCAGGGCCGGCGACTTGGCGAGCACGAACCCGCCGAACCCCGCGGCGGCGACCATGGCCAGCACGAGCGCGGCCGAGAGGCCCGCCTGCACCGGGTCGCGCCGCACCCAGCGCGCGAGGCGCGCGACCACCGTCGGCCGGCGCGCGGCGATGGGCCGCGACTCGCGCACGGCGCGCAGGTCCTCCGCCAGGTCGTGCGCCGTCCGGTAGCGGTGTCCGACGTTCTTGGCGAGCGCCGTCGCGAGCACGACGGTCAGGTCGCGCGGAGCCCGCGGCGCGCGCGCGCGTACGTCCGGCGGCGGCCGCGTGAGGATCGCGTGGAACAGCGCTTCGCGCGTGGGCGCGTCGTGCAGCCGCGTGCCCGTCACGAGCTCGTACAGCGTCACGCCCAGCGCGTACACGTCCGTGCCGGGGCCCGCGCGCCGACCGGACACCTGCTCGGGTGCCATGTACGCGGGCGTGCCGAACACGTCGCCGGTGTTCGTCAGGGAGACGTCGGACTGCTCGTCGCGCGCGAGGCCGAAGTCGAGGATCACCGCGTGCCCCTCGTCGGTCACCTGCACGTTGCCGGGCTTGAGGTCACGGTGGACGATGCCGGCCTCGTGCGCCGCGTGGATGGCGCGCGCGGCCTCTTCGATCAGGCCGACGCGGCGCAGGATCTCGTCGCGGGAGAGCCCCTCGACGGGCTCGGCGCGGAGCCACTCGGCGATGGAGCGCCCCGACAGCAGCGCCATGGCCACGTACGGCACGCCGTCGGCCACGCCCGCGTCGTAGACGGCGCAGAGACCCGGGTGCTGCAGGCGCGCGGCGACGGCGGCCTCGCGGCGCAGGCGCTCCAGCGCGCGCGGTGACGCGAGGCTCGAGTCCGGCAACACCTTGAGCGCGACGCGGCGCGCGAGTCGCGGGTCCTCGGCGACGTACACCGTGCCCTGACCGCCGCCGCCCAGGAGTCGCAGCAGTCGGTACGGACCGACGAACTCGCGATCCGTGACGGAGCCCGAGCGGCGACGGACCTCGTCGACCGCGGCCATGGCCCCCGGGATCTGCGTGGCGATGTCGGGAAACTCGCGCACGTAGTCGATCAGATGGCGCTCGAGCCCCGCGGCCAGGTCGCTCTCGTAGCGTTCGACGAAGGCCCGCACCTGCGGATCGTCGGAGGCGCGCGACGCGGACCGGGGCGCGGAGGTCTCGGAGGACTGCAACTGCTCGTACTCGGCGCGGACCTGCTCCTCGTAGTCGGGGAACAGCGCGACGTACTCCTCGACGGAAGCGACGCGGCCGGCGAGGCGATCGTCGAGCAGGCGCTGCAGCAGCGAGGTGCGAACGGAGAGCCAGGACATGGCATCATGGACGCATCGTGGCGCCCTCCGGTTCATTCTCACGCGGTTCTCCGCTGGACACCAGTGCTCACGTTCGCCGCGCCGTCGACGGCGACGGCGAGAGTCTGGACTGGCTGATCGGGCGTTTCTCGCCGCTCCTGCTCGCGCAGGCCTCCGAGCGCCTCGGCCCGCACCTGCGCCGCGTGCACGATCCCGAGGACGTCGTCCAGGAGGCCTGGGCCGTCGCGCTGCCCAAACTCGCCGGCCTGACGGCGCGCGACGGTCGCTACACGCCCGTCGTCTTGAAGTACCTCGGAACCACGGTGCTCTACCGGGTTCAAAACCTCTTGCGCAAGCAGCTCGGCCACGCGGCCGTGATCGCGGGCGAAGACGGCCTCGCGCTGTCGCAACTGCCCGCCGAGACCGTCGACCGCATCTCGCGCGCCGTCCGCTCCGAGCGCGAGCGGGCCCTGCGCAGCGCGATCGACGCGCTCCCGAAGCAGGACCGACGCATCGTCCTGCGGCGCGGCGTCGAGCAGGAGCCGGTCCAGGAGATCGCGGCGGAGCTGGGCCTGGCCCCGAACACCGTGTCGGTGAAGTACCGCCGCGCGCTCGCGAAGCTGCGCGACGCCTTGCCCGGTTCCGTGTTCGAGGAGCTGGACGAGGACTAGCGGCCAGTGTCTACCGCCGGGCCGTCGTCGCGGATGCGGATGCGGCGGAAGCGGACCGGGTCGTTGTGGCCGGCGAAGCCGAAGTGGCCGCTCGTGCGGTGGCGGCCGGCGAACTTCTCGAGCGGGTACAGGGCCTCGGTGACCCGCGCGAGGTCCGCGTCGAGGATGCACGTGCCGTTCA
>CAYGPA010000539.1:0-3535 GCA_964351535.1 uncultured Planctomycetaceae bacterium | reverse complement strand
GCAGCACGACGGCGACGCCGATCCGCTGCGCACGGGCTGCGCGCGGTGGCGCGGGTAGGTGAACGTCGCGCTCGGTCGGCATCGCTCAGGGCCTGGTGGAGAATGGCGCGCGCGACGCGCCCGTTTCGATCGAGGGTCGAGTCCGAGGTGTCGCGCCGCGCGGTCGCTTCGACCCAGCGTAGCTCGTCTCTCCGCTCCCGGTGCGTCGCGATCGGCCTCGAATGCGCGCGGAGCCCCACCGATCGGATCGGCGGGGCTCCGCGCTCGAGCCGATCCCGCGAGTTGCGCGGGCCGGCATTCCCGTACGCCTACGGGAGGATCGTGAACTGGACCGCGTCCGTCAGCGAATCCCCGAAGCCCGCCGGGTCGGCCGGGTCGCGCTGGAACATCTGCACCTTCATGTTGCGCCCCACGGTCAGGCTCGGATCCGAGCCGTTCTGGATGACGTTGTTGAAGTTGCGCAGGAACGCGCCCGAGCAGGGCGGGGTCCCGCTGTTGTTGACGCTCTTCGGCGGGAGCACGCGCTTGAACGGCGCCTTGACGCAGAGCGTACCGCCGTGGAAGTTCAGGTTGGCCTTGCCGCCCGAGTAGAGCATCAGCGCGGCCTCGCTCGGCACCATGTCGTTGCCCATGATCCGGAACTGCGGCGCCGTGGCGCTGGGTGCGCCGGCCGTCGTCAGGAACGGCACGCAGCCCGCCGAGTTCAGCTTGCCCTGGCAGTACAGCGTGATCATCGAGTCGCACTGGTCCGGGACGCCGTTGCCGTCGAGATCGGTCAACGTGCCGTTCAGGATGTCGGTCGGGTCGTAGACGCCGTTCCCGTTGCAGTCGGACGACGCGGCGAGCTGAACGGCGTCGAAGGCGTTGATGCGGCCCCAGCCGGCGCCGGTGTCGAACCCGGGAGGACCGATGTCCTCGGCCGTGTCGCGCAGGATGGCGTCGATGTCCGTCGGGGTCAGGCCCGGCAGCACCGAGATCAGGAGACCCGCGACGCCCGCGACGTGCGGGGCGGCGAACGACGTTCCGCTGGAGGTCGTGTAGCCGTTGCCGAGGTCGCAGCCGAAGATGTCCTCGCCCGGAGCGCAGACCCACACCTCGGGCCCGTTGTTGCTGAAGCCCGAGACGTTGTCGAAGCGGTTCGACGAACCGATCGCCGTGACGTTCGGGTTGTTCGCGGGGTACGACACGCTGAAGCCGTTGTTGCCGGACGCGCAGTCCACGTAGACGCCGCGCACGTTGCGGGCGTAGTCGACGGCCATGTCGATGGCGGACGAGCTGCCGACCGTCAGGCTCATCGTGATCACGCGCGCGCCGTTGTCGGCGGAGTAGATGATCGCATCGTCCAGCACCGCGCCCACGGGCCCGAAGCCGCCGACGCCGCCGATCATCATCCGGCAGCCGTCCCCGTTGCCGAAGCCGCCGCCGGCGGTGCCGGCCAGGCCGTTCGCGTTGTTGGTGCGCGCGGCCACGATCGAGGCCACGAACGTGCCGTGGAAGAACGGTCCCGGGACGCCGTTGTTGTTGTTCTCGAAGTCCCAGCCGAACACGTCGTCGATGAAGCCGTTGGAATCATCGTCGATGCCGTTGCTCGGGATCTCGCCGGGGTTGTTCCAGATGTTCGCCGAGAGGTCGGTGTGCGTGTTCTCCGTACCGCTGTCGAGGATCGCGATGACCACGGAGGGATCGCCGCCGGTGATGTCCCACGCGAGGTCCGCGTCGATGTCGGCGTCGACCGTGCCGCCCGACTGCCCGCCGTTCAGCTTGCTCCACTGGATGCCGAAGGACGGGTCGTTGGGCACGTTGACGTAGGAGCCCGTCGTGTTCGTTTCGGCGAAACGGACCAGGCCGGTCGCGCGCAGCGCGGCCACGACGCCGAGGACGTCCTGGCCGGCGGGGATCCGCAGGTCGTGCACGCCGAGCGCGTTGCGGCGCACCGGCTCGAGGGCCGCGAGCATCGCGGCCGCGGGGTCGCCGGCCAGCTGGACGCGCGCGACGAAGTCGGCGAGGTCTTGCACGGACTCGTCGAACAGGACCGAGACCACCTCGGGGTCGACGGGGAACGACTCGCCCCAGGCCTCGGTGCGCCACAGCTTGCCGTCGCGCTGTTCGAAGGTGACCGGCTCGCCTTGAGCCGCTGCGACGGCGCTGAGAGCCGCCAGGGTGGGAAGTACGAGAGAGAGCGTCTTCATGGGGAGATGGCAGACAAGGGGGGATCGGCAAACGTGGGGGTTCACCCCGAAAATGGCTGGTGTCCCAACGATACACGTCCAATTTACTACGGGACGCAAAAACCCCCCTGGGACCCCCCAACGGACCTCGAACGCGCCCTCCGGCACCGCTGGGATCGTGGCTTGAACATCTTTCAACGCGGGGTCGGCGATGCGGCCGACGGGGATCGCGGTGGCGCCTCCCAGGGGCTGGCATGGGCGTTGCGGGTCCCTCGCATGGCCGAACCCACGATCTGCGTCCTGACCGATTTCTCAGACACCTGCCGCGCCGCCTATCCGGTGGCCGAGAGCCTCGCTCGGCGAACGGGAACGCGACTCCAGCTCGTCCACGTGCTGCAGCCCACGACACCGATCCCCGCAGCCGGTCCGCTGGCCTCGGCGGTCGTGCACCCCTCGATCGACGTGCAGGCGGACATCGAACACGCCCACGCCTCGATGGAGAAAGAGCGCCTGCACTTCGCGAACGGCTCGGAGCTCGCCACGACCGTGATCGTCGGCGACAAGCTCGACGAGGCGATCGCCGATCACGAAGCGTCGGAGCGACCGGAGTTCGTCGTCCTCGCCTCCCACGGACGCTCCGGCGTGAGGCGCCTGCTGATGGGCTCCGTCGCCGAGTCGATCCTGCGCAACTCGAAGACCCCCCTCGTCGTCGTCCCCGTCGAATAGAACCCGCACATGCATTCCAACGAACGAGTCCTCGTCGCCGTGTTCGACAGCATCGAGAAGGCCGACCGCGCCATCGCGGGCCTCGTGGACGGAGGCTTCTCCAAGAACACGCTCAGCGTGATCTGCCCGCAGTGCGACGACCTCCCGACCTCCGGCGTGGATCAGGTCGATCCCGCCGGCGAACACACCGTGGAGTCCGTCGCCGTCGGCGGGGCGATCGGCTCCCTGCTGGGCGGCCTGACCGCCGTCGGCGGCGCCCTCGCGACCGGCGGAGTCGGCCTCGCCATCGCCGGCCCGTTGCTCGGCGGCGCCGCGGGCTGGGTCACCGGCGGCTTCCTGGGTGCCATGGCGACGCGCGGTCTCGAGCCGGCCATCGCCGACTACTACGACCAGGCCGTCCGGCGCGGCCAGGTGCTCGTGGCGGTCGATGCCCCGGAGGACGGCTCGACCTTCGAGATCGAGAAGGCCGAGCGCATCCTGGCCGACGCCGGCGCGAGCCCGGTGTCGATTCCGAAGGAGTGACGCCGCCCGAGGTCGAGCTCGCCCGCAAGTGCTTCCCCACGGCGCGACCGTTGCGGTCCGTCCAGATCACGGCCCGATCGTGAACTGGACCGCGTTCGTCAGGCCGTCGCCGAAGCTGG
>CAYGPA010000538.1:2860-3554 GCA_964351535.1 uncultured Planctomycetaceae bacterium | reverse complement strand
CGCCGCGGTCAGCGAAGAACGAAGCATCTACTTTTCTCCTGAAGAGTGAAAGTGAAGGGGAGAGAACCTTGTTGACACGGTACGACCACTCATTTTGGCCGTCAAACGGATTCCAGAGGGTTGGAGGGGCGGGACGCCCCTGATGTTCCCTCCGTCACGAACATCCGTTTGCGGGACCGAGTGGTCGCCGAACCTCGTGAAACGATAGCCCGGACTGGCGATTTGGGGGGTGGAATCCGCCAGGAGTTCGGATTCCAGGCCCCTCCTGCGGGGACCCGGAAGGGATTTCCTGCCGTGGGGAATCCGCGCCCCTCCGCTGCGACCCAGGGGCGACCCAGGGGCGACCCAGGGGCGACCCAGGGGCGACCCCGGAGCTGTCCAGGGGCGGCCCTGAAGGGGTGTCCGAAGCCTACCTGCCCGCCAGGCGGGAGAGGCTCAGCGCGTAGCGATTCTCGGCGTCGGGCAGCCACGACTCGAGCTCGAGCCCGGCCCCGTGCAGCAGGGAGCGCACGAGGTCGCGGTCGAACTTCGTGCTGACCTCCGTGCGGATCTCCTCGCCCCGATCCAGATGCAGCTCGAGGGGCAGCCTCCGCAGATTCACCGTCTGTTCCTCGAGGGCCACGAGGCGCAGCTCGATCCGGTGCCGGGCCGAGTCGAAGAACGCGCGATGGCGGAACCGCGCTGGATCGAAGTC
>CAYGPA010000538.1:0-2850 GCA_964351535.1 uncultured Planctomycetaceae bacterium | reverse complement strand
CACGACGCGCAGGATGTTCTGGTTGAACTCCGCGGTGACGCCCGCGGCATCGTTGTACGCGGCCTCGAGGACCGCGGGGTCCTTGATCAGGTCCGTGCCGAGCAGGATGAAGTCGTCCGGCCCCATCTCCGCGGCGACCTCCGCGAGGAAGCGCGACGCGTCCTGGCCCTGGAAGTTGCCGATCGTGCCGCCGAGGAACGCGATCAGGCGACGACCACCGCTCGGGAATCCACCGGGCTCGCGCACGAAGTCCTCGACCAGGCCGAGCACCTCGAGTTCCGGATACTCCGCGGCCAGCTCGAGGGCGACGCGCTCGAGGATCTCACTGCTGATGTCGACCGGCACGTAGCGATGCAGCCGATCCGCGCGACGCATCGCGTCGAGCAGGAAGCGCGTCTTGGTCGAGGCCCCCGAACCGATCTCGACCAGCACGTCGAGGCCCGTTCGCTCGACGATCTCGTCGGAGCGATCGGCCAGCAGCTGGCGCTCGGCGAGGTACGGGTAGTACTCGGGTTGCTCGCAGATGCGCTCGAAGAGCTTCGAACCCAGCTCGTCGTAGAAGTACTTCGACGGGATCTCGCGCAGCGGGGACTGCAGCGCGGAGGCGAGTTCCTCGAGCTCGTCGCGATCGGCGCGCTCCGCGACCCGCACGTCGATCCGCACACGGTCTGCAACCGGTTTGGATCCGCCGAGGTCGGATCCGTCGAGGTCGGACGCTTCCAGCGCCCCCGCTGCGGCCGACGGGCCGCGGGCGGGAGCCGGACGGATCGACGGCGGCTCGTCGCACGTGGCGGCGTCCGGGCTCCCGGGCTTCCCTGCGCGTCGGACATCTTGTTTCGAGTTGCTCACGCCCCGACCCTAGTCCCGGCACCTCGTGGTTCCAGGCCACCGCTCGTTCTTTTCGGTCGAGCTCCCGGGAGCCCTCCTGCGCGCGCGAGGACGCGAGGAACCGTTAGGATGTCCGCGCGCGAAGCGCTCCGCCCCACCGCAGGGAGTTCGCTTTCGCCGCGTCTCCCCCCGCCCGCGCCCCACCACCCATGCGCCTCCAGCCGCTCCTGGTCCTCGCTCTGGCACTCCACCTCCCGGCGTGCAGCGACTCGAACGACGCGCCTTGCATCCTGATCGTCACGCTCGACACCACGCGCGCCGACGCCGTCGGCTTCCTGGGCGGACCGGAAGGAGTCACGCCGACCCTGGACGCTCTCGCCGCGGAGTCCGTGGTCTTCGAGTGCGCCCGCACCGTCGCTCCGATCACGCTGCCCGCGCACTCCTCGCTCTTCACGGGCCTCTACCCGACGCGCCACGGCGTGCGGCTGAACGGCACCCAGAGCCTGCCCGCCGCCGCGAACACGCTGGCCGAGCGGGCCCGGGACGCGGGGTACGAAACGGCGGCCTTCGTGGCGGCCGCGGTGCTCGACGAGACGTTCGGACTGGCCCAGGGCTTCGGGACGTACCAGGCGCCGCGCCGCCCGGACACGAACGCCGGGCCGCACTTCGCGGAGCGCCCCGCGTCGGAGGTCGTGGAAGAAGCCCGCGCGTGGCTGCGGGAGGAGTGGGACGACGACCATCCATTCCTGGTCTGGGTCCACCTGTTCGACCCGCACAACCCCTACGAGCCCGAGTCGCGCTTCTACATCCAGGCGGGCTTCGACTCCTATCGCGGCGAGATCGCCCAGGCCGACCACGCCGTGGGCCGGCTGCTCGACGACCTGCGGCAGCGCGAGGTGTTCGACCGCACCTGCATCGTGGTCGTCGGGGACCACGGCGAGGGACTGAACGACCACGACGAGGTCACCCACGGCGCGCTGTGCTACGAGACCACGCTGCGCGTGCCGCTGCTCGTGCGCTTCCCCGAAGGACGGCGCGGCGGCGAGCGGCCGGACGACGTGGTCAGCGTGGTCGACGTCTACCCCACGCTACTCGACCTGCTCGGCGCCCCGCCGGAGGCCGTGGATGGCGTCAGCCTGTTCGACGCCTCTCCGCCCGCCGACCGCGGGGTCTACTTCGAGAGCTTCTACGGCTACTACCACTACGGCTGGGGTCCGCTCGCGGGCTGGGCGGACCGCGAGGGCAAGTTCATCGCCGGCCCGGTGCCGCGCGTGTTCGCGCCCGGCGACGCGGAAGAGGCCGCCGCGCTGGACGAGCTGGACCCGGCGCGCGTCGAGCGCTACCGGGCGCGCATCGCGGCGACGCTCGCGGCCGAGCCGCTGCCGACGGACAGCTCCGGCCCCGTCGACGGGGAGCTCCTCGCCGACCTGCGCCAGCTCGGCTACGCCGCCAGCGACGCGACGCGCTCCACGGCGGACTGGCCCGACCCGCTGGCCGACAGCACCCTGCCCGACCCCGCCGCCGGCATGCAGGAGATCCTCGCGCTGAACATCGGGATCCAGCTGGGCCAGCAGGGCCAGCACGAGCAGGCGGCCGAGGTCCTGGAGCGCATCCTCGCCAAGAACCCGCGCCACGCGTACGCGCTGCTCGAGCTGGCCTACAACCTCGGCAAGCTCGACCGCTACGAGGAGGCCATCGAGGTCGTGAAGCAGTTCTTCGCACTCGGGTGGGAGAGCGCCGTGGCGCACCTGAACATCGGCTCCAGCTACGACCGCATCGGGCAGCCGGAGACCGCGCTCGTGCACATGCGGCGCGCGCTCGAGCTCGATCCCGGCTACCGGCATGCGCGCGCCAACATCATCCAGGTGCTGGAGAAGCGCGGGCTGGTCGAGGAGGCCAACCGCCATCGCGCCGTGCTGAACGGCGAGCCGTGAAGCGCGCGAGGCCCGCGGGCGGCGCCGAACGTCAGCAGCCCGTTGAAGAAGTGCTCCAGATGCCAGGGCCGTGGCATCCGCTTCGGTG
>CAYGPA010000537.1:0-3580 GCA_964351535.1 uncultured Planctomycetaceae bacterium | reverse complement strand
AGTGCCGGCAGGCGCCGAGAGGCGGCCGAAGGCCGCCGGTTGTGTCGTTGCGGCTGCGTGCTCATGAATCGTTCGGGCTAGAGCACGCACGAGGAGCTGTCACGGCGATGACCGACCCCGACGAAGAGCACGCTCTGCTGTACCGCGCGCCGGACGCGCAGGTCGCGAGCCTCATGCAGGCCATGCTCGAGGCGGCCGGCGTGAAGGTGTGGCTCTCGGGAGGACTGGCGGGCCTGGTGGGCTTCGGCGAGCTGGGCGCCGACGCCATGCTCGTCGACGTCCACGTGCGGCGCCCCCAGCTCGCCGAGGCCCAGCGGCTCCTGCAGGAGTTCTGGGCACGGCGCCGCGACGCGGGTGCGGAGGCTCCCGGCGAGGGCTGGAAGTGTCCCTCCTGCGGAGAGCCCAACGACGCGTCGTTCGACCTCTGCTGGAACTGCCAGGAGCCGGCTCGCGCGCAAGGTGGCTCGCACTAGGAGCCTGCCGGAGTATTCGCGAGCGCGCGTTCAGCTCGGAAGCGGTTGCGGCGGGCGCCGCGAAGGCCGGCGCCGCGTGTAGGGTGGTGCGCGGTGCCCATGATCGAACAACCTCCCGAGCGCGCGGCGGCCCAGGGCGTGCGGCGCTGGATCCTGCTCGCGCTCGGGTGCACGTTCACCGTTCTGGGGGCGATCGGCGCCTTCCTGCCCGTCCTGCCGACGACGCCCTTCCTGCTGCTCGCCGCGGCCTGCTTCGTGCGCTCCTCGCCCGCGTTCCATCGCCGGCTGCTCGCCAACCGCGTCTTCGGGCCGTACATCGCGCAGTGGCAACAGGACCGCACGGTGCCGCGCGACGCGAAGCGCAAGGCCTACGGAGTGGCCGTCGTGACCTTCGGGCTCTCGATCTGGCTGGTCGAGGCGACGTGGCTCCGCGGCGTCCTGCTGGGGATCGGAATCGCGCTGATCGGATTCCTCGCCTGGCTTCCGACGACGCCGCTGGAGCGCGAGTCGGCCCCGAACGACGAGCCTTGAGTTCCGGGGACCTCTCCGCGCCCAGCCGGACCGCGTCACTCCGCGGGAGCAGTCTGGGGAATCTGCGTCTTCAGCTTCCCGAGCTTGCGCTTGCGAAGGCGCTTCCGGCGTTCGGGGAGCAGATCCTTCATGGACTCGCGCTTTCCGAAGCAGAGCAAGCGGTCACCGCCCTCGAGCACGCGGCTGTCGCGGGGATTGGGAATCACCGTCCTCCCGCGGTGGAGCGCCAGGACGACGAGGTCCTTCTCGCGCAGGTTCGACTCGGCGATCGAGCTGCCCACGAAGGCCGAGCCTTCGGGGATGTGCAGCTCGCTCACGCCGTAGCCGCGGCTGACCGTCAGTCGCTGGCGGATGTCGAGTTCGGGGAAGCGAACGTGCTCCTGGGCGTAGTCGATGATCGCTCCGGCGATGTCCAGCTTGGTGGCGCCCTCGATGCCCTCGAGGCCCGGGGAGGAGTTGACCTCCATGATCTGCGGACCCGTGCTGCTCTCGAGCATGTCCACACCCGCGACCTGCAGATTCATGATCTGAGCCGCGCGCACCGCCGCCTCTTCGTACGCCGGTTCCAGCTCGATCCGCTCGGTGCGCCCTCCGCGGTGCACGTTGCTGCGGAACTCGGAACCCTGAGCGACGCGGCGCATGGCGCCGATGACCCGATCGCCGACCACGAAGGCGCGAATGTCCTTGCCGCGACTCTCCGCGACGAACTTCTGGATCAGGACGTTCTGGCGCGTGCTCTGGAGCGTCTCGATGATCGCCTCGGCGACCTTGACGTTGTCCGCCAGGATGACGCCGACACCCTGGGTCCCCTCGAGCAGCTTGATGATCACCGGCGCACCCCCGACGCGCTCGATGGCCGGCAGGACGTCCGAGCGATTCTTGACGAACTCGGTTGCGGGGATGCCGATGTCGTGACGCGACAGGATCTGCAGAGATCGCAGCTTGTCGCGCGAGTCGGAGATCCCGTTCGCCCCGTTCATGCAGAACACGCCCATCTGCTCGAACTGCCGCACGACCGCCGTTCCGAAGAACGTGATCGACGCGCCGATGCGGGGAATGACGGCGTCGTAGTCGCGAAGGCGTCGGTACCGGTAGTGGAGGGACGGCTTCCCTTGCTCGACGTCGATCGCGAACCGCATCGGGTTCAGGACGAGCGCCTCGTGTCCGCGCTCTTGGCAGGCCTCCTTCAGGCGTCGCGTGCTGTAGAGCCGCGGGCCGCGGGATAGAATCGCGATTCTCATTTCGTTTCCCTGCGCCGTGTCTTCTTGGGCTTGGCGGTGACGTGCCGCCGCGCCGGGTCGATGAGGAAGTCGTGCGCGAGCGCCGTGCGTCCGAGGAGCATCCGGAACAGCATCTGCTCGCGGTCGACGAGGCTGATCTCGATGGTCTTCTCGACGCCGCCGAGCACCAAGGTGGTTTTCACGAAGTAGCGTCGTGTGTACCGCCCGGTGCTCGACCGGACGCGCCCGATGCGGGAGACCGGCGCGATCACGTGCCTCCGGCGGTGGGCACGCCGGCGGTCGAGAACCACGTCGAACGCCACTCGTCCGTTCGGGAGCGGCGTCAGGTTCGTTACGTGGAGGGCGCTCGAGCGCGCGCCCGTGTCGATCTTGCCGCGCAGGCGGCGGATGCTCCAGTCGGGGAGGTCCACCAGCTCGTTCCAGCCGATCAGAGTCTGCGTTCGATGGATCACAGGACGGGCGGCTCCCCCGACGGGGACGTGGTCGCGTCGGGATCCAGCTCGGCTTCGAACCGTTCGATCTGTCTCCCGGCCTTGCTCTGCTGCTTGAACGAGGCGATGTGGAAGAGGGCGTCGCCCTCGTTCACGAGAGGCAGCTCGGTGCGTCCGATGATGACGCCGGCCGTCGGGCTCGTGACCGTCTCCTCGCGGTCGCCGAGCGGGCCGGAAACGACGGCCAGGATGTCGCCGGCTTGCACGTGCGCGCCGAGCTTCTTCCGAATGCGGAGGATTCCGCCCTCGTCGGCTCGTACCCAGATCGTCGACTTCGCGACGACGGGCACGACGCGGGTCGATGGCCGCCTGGGTGGGTCGATCATCCCGAGCTCGGCCATGACCGAGAGGACGCCCCGAACTCCCGCGCGGATGGCGAGCTCGTCGAACCGAAGGGCCTCGCCGCCCTCGTACAGCAGCATCGGAACCTTGCGCTCGAGAACGGCCTGGCGCAGCGAGCCGTCGCGGACGTTGGCGTCGATGACGACCGGGACGCCGAAGGCCTCCGCCAGAGACCTGGTCCTCTCGTCGTCGAGGCAGGCGCGGATCTGTGGGAGGTTCGATCGATGGATGGCGGCGGTGTGCAGGTCGATGCCGTGCGTCGCGTTGGCGACCACCTCGCGCATGAACACCCCGGCGAGCCTTCCGGTGAGAGAGCCGCGCTCGGAGCCGGGGAAGGCGCGGTTCAGGTCCCGTCGGTCGGGCAGGTAGCGACTCTGCTGCATGAACCCGTAGATGTTCACGATCGGGATCGCGAGCAAAGCGCCTCGCAGGTTCCGCACCCGCGGGGCACGGAGGAGCCTGCGGATGATCTCGACGCCGTTGATCTCGTCGCCGTGCACCG
>CAYGPA010000536.1:0-3584 GCA_964351535.1 uncultured Planctomycetaceae bacterium | reverse complement strand
ATCGCTGGAACCGCCCGGAGGACGCGCGCCGCTACCGCGCGGGCTTCCAGGTCGCGCCCCGGGCCGATTGACTCTCCGCTGGCCGCTTCCGCCGCGGGCCGCGGAATCGCAGCGGCGCTCGAGCTGCTGCGCGAGGCGCGTCGTTCCCGCATCCGGAAGACTCGCGCGCCGAGCGTCGAAGTCTCGGGGAAACGGCGCCCCGCGGGGAAGTTCGACGCGGACACGGGAGAGGGCACGCGGGCTCGACTCCCGGGCGCGATGCCCCTTCCCCGTACACGACTCCCCCTCCCCACGGGTTGCCGCCACGCGCGATGCACGCATGCCCTTCGCGCACTCGCGGCTTGCAACCCGGGCGGCTTCCCCCCAGGAGGCTCGGATGCGAACTCTCCCCCTCATCTGCGCGATCGCGCTGCTCTCCGCTTCGGCCGCCGCGCAGGTCGTCACGGCCGCCACCTCGCCCGAACAGGTCGACCCCCGCCGCGTGCGCGTGAACGAGGTCTTCGAGTTCACGCTGCAGAAGTCCGTGGACTACGGGACGCACGCGAACTTCGAGGACGTCGAGCTGACGCTGGACCTCCTGTCGCCGACGGGCGCCTCGGTGTCGGTGCGCGGGTTCTACTACGCGACGCGCGCCAACGGGAAGTCGCTGTGGAAGGCGCGCTTCGCGCCGGACGAGCTCGGGCGCTGGACCTTCGCCTACACGTGGATCCACGTGCCGTCCGCGACGATGGAGCTCGGCTCGGACTCGTTCGCGTGCATCCCGGGGAGCGATCCCGGCTTCCTGCGCATCAGCCCGACGAACCCGCGCGCCTTCCAGCACGCCAACGGTGATGCGTTCGCGGGCCTGGGAATGAACGCCGACTACCTGGTCTTCGACACCGGCGCGCGCTCCAGCGCATTCGGCACGGTCGGCGTCGCCGGCGAGCCGCTGGAGACCCAGGTCAGCGCCTTCCGCGAGGCCGGCTTCAACCTGATCCGGCTGCGCACCGCCAGCGGGCCGACGCTGAAGGTCTGCAAGGGCGACTCCGGGATCCCCGGGGACGGCATCTGCGAGACGTACCTGCCGGAGATCTCGATCACGTTCGACGAGGCCGTGCAGACGCTGAAGCGCACGGGCTTCCGGATCCTGTTCTGCATGTTCGGCAACACGTACCTCGAGGGCGAGCTGCCCGGACAGCTGTCGAACGACAACCGACGCCTGATCGAGTACTGCATCGCGCGCTGGGGCGCCTACGTCGACCTGTGGGAGCTGACCAACGAGCGCGAGCCCGGCTTCGCCTGGGAGCAGCAGGCGGCCGGCCACGTCCACCAGAACGACCCGTACGACCACCCGGTCACGACCAGCTACTTCCCCGATCCCTCGTACACGGCCTGGCCCGGGAACCTCGACTTCATCTCGCCGCACTGGTACGAGACCGAGTCCGAGTTCGACAGCGACCTCGAGATGGCCGGCATGGCCGCCGCCTGGAAGTCGAACTTCGGCAGCCCGCGGCCGGTCGTCGTCGGCGAGCAGGGCAACCGCATCTGCGGCGGCGGGGGCGCCGTCATCCCCGCCAACGTGTGCCGCAGCTGGCAGTCCACGTCGCGCCGGCGCGCCCGCCTGCGCCTGTGGACGGCGTTCTTCGAGGGCATCACCGTCGTGAACTGGCAGAACGCCTGGGGCACCGACGGCAACGGCGGCCTGTACATCGGCACGCGCGGCCGCAACGAGACGCAGGTCCTGCGCCGCTTCATGGACGAGGTCACGCGCACCGACACGGTCTCGACGCCGGTGTCCGTGAGCTCGCCCGGCATCCTGCGCGCCTACGGCCTGGTGTCGCCCGGCGGGCGCCTCGCGGCGGCGTACGTGCATCGCCACGCCTCCCACTCGGGAACGGCGCAGGGCGAGACGATCCAGCTGACGCTGCCCGCCGCGGGGACGGGCTACTGGGTCGACCCGCGCGACGGGCAAATCGTCTCGACGGTGCCCGTGAGTCCCGGCCTCCAGACGCTCGCGGTCCCGCCCATCCAGGTCGACCTGGCGTTCTTCTCCCGCTCCGTGGCCCTGAACACGACGCCGCTCGCGCGCGTGCTGGTCAGCAACCCGCAATGGGACGGCGACCTCGACGACGACGGGACCTCGGACTGGGGGCCGGCGAACCCGCCGCAGGGTCGCGCGCCGCTGCAGCTCTCGTTCGACGCCGGCGGCTCGACGGACTGGGACGGCGGCCCGCTCAGCTACCGCTGGAACTTCGGCGACGGCACGACGACGAGCGGCGCGATGGTGACGCACACCTTCACGGCGCGGCGCAACTACCGCGTCGAGCTGCGCGTGACCGACGACGAGGGCGAGGTGGCGCGGCAGTCCTTCATGGTGCGCGCGATCGCCGACCCGGCCTTCAACACGAGCAACCCGCCGATCTTCCACGAGCAGGTGCCCATGACCGCCTTCGAGGGCGAGGCCATCCACTTCTGGCCGAAGGCCGTCGACCGCGAGTTCGCCGGCGGCTCCTGGACCAACACGGCCCTCACGCCCACGGCCTTCTCCGTCACGAACCTGCCCGCGGGCGCCACGTTCCAGGCCTTGCCGAAGGCCGTCCCGAACGGACCCAACGCCCCCCGGGAGTTCCTGTGGGTGCCGGACTTCGACCAGGCCGGCAGCTACGTCGTGAACTTCGCCGTGCAGGACCCGTCGGGCCTGTCCGCAACGCTGCAGGTGGACCTGACGATCCGCGACGCGCCGACGCTCGACGGCGCCGACCCCTCGCAGAGCGGGACGACGAACTGGAAGTGAGCCGCGCGGAAACCGCGCGCGAGCCGCTCCCTACTCGATGACCCAGACGCTGCCGCCGCCCGCCTTGCGGACCAGCTCGTCCGCGGGGTGGTGGTGCAGCTTCTCGCGGTACCAGGGAAGGGAGTTGCGCCCCATGACGATCGTGCCGCACTCGCGGGCGCGGGCGAGCTCGAGCAGGTCGTCGACCAGCGACGTCTCGGGATTGTGGGAGAGCAGGCCGAGGTCGACGCGCTCCGCGGGCAGTCCCTGGGACGCGAGGCGGTCGCGCATGCTCTCGAGCAGCGCGCGCGCCGCGATCTCGATGGCGCTCTCCTTGCCGCCCACGGCCTGACGCGCCAGGTCCGCTGCGGGCACGACGTGGGCCAGATGCACCTCGGCTCCCTCCAGGGAACCGACCACGCGCGCGAAGTAGTCCACGGCTCGCTCGGAAGCCGGGGAAGCATCCACGGCCAGCAGGAAGGTCTCGGTCATCGTTCTCTCCTGGTCCAGGTCTCCGTTCCCCGCGGCGGCGTCTCGGCTGCGTCGCCCGCGAGGGGGAGCTGCGCAGTGGAAGGTACGCGCGGCCCGGACCGTAGGGCGTACGCACCTGGGTCCGCTGGCCTCGGGAACTGTGCGCAGGCCGAGCGCCGCCGCACCGGCCTCAGAACTCCGCGAGGACCTGCTCGAGCTGCTCCGGCGTCAGGGAGACCTCGAACTCCTGCCCCGGCGATCCCGAGACCTCCACGACCTGAACGGGCTCGACGTCGACGCTGCGGGCGGAGCTCGAGCCGCTGTTGCGCCGCTCGGCGATCCACACCACGTTCATCGTGCC
>CAYGPA010000535.1:0-3593 GCA_964351535.1 uncultured Planctomycetaceae bacterium | reverse complement strand
GAGCCCGGCCCGTGGCACGCCTGGCAGCCGACGTTCACCTCGTGCCAGGTCGTGTCGAACGTGTCCGTCGAGGCGTCGTAGCCCTTGTCGAGGTCGGTCGAGTGGCACTCCGCGCACATGTGGTTCCAGTTGAACTGGAGACCGGTCCAGTGCAGCGGGTCGTCCGGCGGGATCGGCTCGTCGTACAGGTGGAACCAGCGGCCCGCGGCCGTGTCCCAGGCGACCTGCAGAGCCTGCAGGCGGCCGCGCCCGACGTCGATCAGGTACTGCTGCAGCGGGTCGACGCCGAACGTGTACTGGATCGCGTACTCGGTCGGGCGGCCGTCGGGCCCGTCGGTCTCGACCAGGAACTCGTCGCCGCGCCGGAAGAAGCGGGTGCGAACTCCGAAGTGCTCGAACTCGGCGTCGTCGAAGTCGCCGAGCACGCTGTCCGCGTCGGCGGGGAGCATCGCGAGCGCGTGGTGCGAGTCCTCCCACGCGTCGCGCATCTCGGCGTGGCAGCCGTAGCAGGCCCCGGGATCGACGAAGGTCGGCGCGGCGGATGCGCCGGCCTTCGTCGATCCCGGGGGCGCGACGGCGCTTCCAGCTTCGTCGCGGCACGACAGAACGAACGACGCCCCGGCCGTCGCGGCGGCGACGACCAGGGCGAGCGTGGAGGCGCGCCTGCTCGGGAGTGCGCGCGGGCCCGAGGATGCGCGCGTGCGTACGGTCACAGGATGTCGATCAGCTCCACGTGGAAGACGAGGTCCGAGTTCGGCGGGATGCCGCCCTGGGAGCCCGTTGCGCCGTAGGCCAGCTTCGAGGGGATCACGAACCGGTACACGGCGCCCTTCTTCATGAGCTGCAGGCCTTCCTTCCAGCCGTCGATGACGCCCATGACGGGGAAGGTGGTCGGCTCTCCGCGCTTGTAGGAGGCGTCGAAGCTCGTGCCGTCGGTCAGCCAGCCGGCGTAGTGGACCGTGACCTGCGACTGCGGGGAGGGGGCCGGGCCTTCACCGGCCTCGATCACCTGGTACTGCAGTCCGGACTCGGTCGTCTTCAGCTCGTCGGCGGTGGGCATGACGAACGTGGGCATGTCGAGTTCTTCCGTGGAGAGCAGCTCGAGCTCCCACACCGTGGGCTGGCCGACGCCGAGCTCCGCGGGGACCTCGAAGCGCATGCGGGTGCCGACCTTCATGTTGAAGACGGCCTCGGTCATGAACGGCAGGCGCATGCCGGAGCGGTCGCCCTTGAAGGGGCCGGTCCGGTTGCCGGCCCAGTCGAGCAGCTCGCCCTCGGGCGACCAGATCGCGTAGTCGACGGTGACCACGTCGTTCTCGCCGGGCACGGGGCCCGTGCCCTCGGTGACGACCTCGGAGACGAGGCCCGACTGGCTGGTGGTCTGGTTGGCCGCGACGCCCTGGCGCATCTTGGGAGCGACCACGAAGTCGATGAGCTCGACGTCGAAGATCAGGGTCGCGTTCGGCGGGATGCGCGGCGGCGCGCCCTGGGCGCCGTAGGCGAGATCGGGCGGGATGATCAGCTGGTGTCGCGAGCCCTTGGTCATCAGGGCCAGCGCCTCGTTCCAGCCCGGGATGACGCCGCCCAGCGAGAACTCCGCCGGCGCTCCGCCGGTGCGTGAGGAGTCGAACTCGGTGCCGTCGGTCAGCGTGCCGGTGTAGTGCACGGTGACCTTGTCGCCGATCGTCGGGCTCGGGCCTTCCTCGCCCTCCTTCAGGACGACGTAGGCGAGGCCCGAGTCGAGCACGACGGCGTTCTCGGGAATCTCGGCCGGCGGCGCGGCCGGACGGCTCGCGGGGGCGGCGGAGGGGCTCGTCGCGGCGCCGGCGGTCGGCGCGCCCGCGTTCGACGCGGGGGACTGCGTCGACGGTTCGGAGCTCGTGGACGTCTCGACGGTCTGCTCGCAGGCCGCGAGCGCGAACGCCAGGCCGAGCGGGAGCGCGAAGCAAGAGTTCATGGGATGTCTCGAAGGTCGGTGGGGCGCGGGGCGCCGGAGGTGGGCGACCGGTGTCCTGCGATGGACGGCGGGGGGACGGCCGTGGGGCCGTGGCGGGCGCTCGGGGGCTGCGAGGGTCTCGCCCGCTGGTCGCGAAAGGGCGCGAAGCGTAGACGAATCCCCGGCCGAGATCGCCGCTTTTTCGCCCGTTCCGGTTCCGGCCACGCGGACGGCGATCCGGCGCCTGGAGGCCCTGGGACGGCTCGCGAGGCCCCGTGGCGGCGGTCAGGCGCCGCCGCTGCGCTGCGCTGCGCGGCGCGCCTTCGCCTGGCGATGGGCGGCGCTCCACAGGTAGCCGCGCACGCGGACGACGCCCTTGATGTCCTCCCACGCGGTGGAGGCGATCTTGACGCGGCTGTCGTCGTCGTCGACCCACGTGACCGGCACGTCCTTGACGGGGTAGCCCTGCTTCTCGGCGAGCGTCAGCAGCTCGGTGTCGAAGAACCACGCCTGATCGCGGACCTGGGGGACGACCTCCTCGACCGCGAGCCGCGAGCAGGCCTTGAAGCCGCACTGGGCGTCGCTGAAGCGCGTGAAGAGCACGAGCTTCACGAGCAGGTTGTAGCAGCGCGAGATGAACTCGCGCTTCGGGCCGCGCGTCGTGTTCGACTCGCGCATCAGCCGCGAGCCGGTCGCGACCTCGTAGCCGTCCTCGTGGATCGCGCGGCAGAGTTTCTCGAGCGCTTCGAGCTCCGTCGACAGGTCCACGTCGGTGTACGCGACGATGTCCGCGTCGCTGGCGCTCCACGCGTGGCGCAGCGCGCGCCCGCGGCCGCGCTCGCTCAGGCTGAAGAAGGCGACGTCGTCGAACTGCTCCGCCAGACGCGCCGCGACGTCGCGCGTGCCGTCGGTCGAGCCGTTGTCCGCGACGGTGACGCGCCAGCGGTAGGGGAAGTTCGCTCCCAGGAACGCGCGCATGCGCCCGACGCTCTGCTCGAGAACGTGGGCCTCGTTCAGCACGGGCACGACGAGGTCGACGAGGGGGGAGGCGGACATGGTGGGCGGGAAGGCGACGTAGTTTGCCGGGAGCCGTGGGGCAGGAGAAGAGCGTCGCCGGCCTTCAGGAGGCGCGCGCGGGGCTCGCGGGGACGGTCGGGCGCGTCCGGCGCGAGCCGATGCGCGCGGCCTGGCGCGCGCCGGCGGCCCAGATCGCCCAGACCACGAGCCCGGTCGCGGCGAGGACGCCCAGGGGGAGCAGCGGGCTGGACAGCAGGCCGTCGCCGTCGGGCGAGGTGCGCCGCAGGACGGAGAGCCAGGGCAGCTGCGGGCCGGTCTCGAAGAGCAGGCGGTAGGAGAGCGGGACGGCCGTCTCGCTCCACAGGGTCGACCAGTAGTCGGGCAGGCTGAGCTCCGAGACGCCCTGGGCGACGGCGAGGTCGCGCAGGTCCTTCTCCGTGTCGCGCACGACGCGCATCGTCGTCAGGACCCAGGTGTGGAAGACGGCCAGCGCCGTGACGACCCCGAGCACCGGCTTCGACCAGCGCGCCATCGAGTCGCACGCCAGCAGGTAGAGGAAGGGGACGACCGGCAGCAGGTAGCGGAAGCCCGAGTTGAACTGCATCAGCGAGTAGACGTTCGCCGCGCAGAACAGCATGAA
>CAYGPA010000534.1:0-3617 GCA_964351535.1 uncultured Planctomycetaceae bacterium | reverse complement strand
CGGGCTTCGGCGACTCCCTGAGCAACGCCGTCCGCTTCGTCATCGCCCCGTAGGGGTCGCCGAGAACCGCCGCGGACGACCGGGGCGCGTGGAGCCGCTCTCGCCCGCGTGCGAGGTCGCCTCAGAGTTCGTGTCCGGGCCGCACCGGCCTTCGAGCCCGGGAAGTCCCGGTTCTCCCCCGCGGGAGGTCCGACGCGGGTCCGGCAGCGCGGGTCCGGCAACGAATCGGGGCGGGACGCGGAGCACCCGCGACCCGCCCCGGCTTCTCTCGAGCCCTCCGGCGCCGCTACTGCAGGCCGCCGAGCATCTTCATGCGCTTGCGCAGCGACCAGTAGTTCCGCCGGCTGTTGTCGTCGGGGGGCGGCACCTGCAGCATCGTGTTCTCGAGCGGGTCCACCGACAGGTCGTAGAACTCCTGCGTGATCCCGCCGTTGGGGCCGCGGCGGCGAATCAGCTTGAAGCGCTGGTTGCGCACCGAGCGGGACCACTCCGGCGGCATGTTGGCGCCGTTGGGGCTGAAGCGTTCGGCGTACACGAACTTGCGCAGCGACGGCTGGGTCGGGTTCTGCAGGTACGGCAGCAGCGACTTCGAGTCGAGGTGGGGCAAGTTCTGCGTCGTGAGGTCCGCGCCGACGAGGTCGGCCACCGTCGCGAACAGGTCGGTCGTGTTGACCAGGCCGTGCACCTTGCGACCGCGGGAGACGACCGCGGGGCTGCGCACGATCAGGGGCACGTGGATCCCGCCCTCGTAGACCGTGCCCTTGGCCTGGGCGGGGTCGAAGGGGGCTCGCGTGACCTCCTGCGGCGTGCCGTTGTCACCCACGAAGATCACGTGCGTGTTCGAGAAGTCCACGTTCGCGAGCAGCCGGCCGATCTCGGTGTCCATGGCCTGGACCATGGCCTGGTAGTACGGCAGCTCGTCGTCCCCGGGGCTCGGACGCGACTTCGGCAGCGAGTACGAGTGCAGGTGCGCGGGCGGGCGATGGAACGGGGCGTGCGGCAGGTTGAAGGCCAGGTAGCAGAACCAGGGCTCGGATTGCGATCCGATCCACTGGATGGCCTCGTTGACCTTCTTGGTCGCGGCGTACGTCGTGCTGAGCGACGTGGAGCCGTCCTCGACCAGCTCCCAGTGCGAGTAGGGCATCGGGAAGCCGCTCTGGATCGGCACGTTGTAGAGGATGCCCGCGAAGTGGTCGTAGCCGGCCAGGTTCGGCGCCAGCGCGCCACCGACCGTGTCGTTTCCGAGGTGCCACTTGCCGATGGCGGTGTTGGCGTACGAGTCGTTCGTGCCCGCCGCGATCATCTCGGCCATCGTCGTCTCCGAGAGCTGCAGCGCGTAGTACGACGGCAGGCTCGGGTTGTTCTGGACGATGGTCCCGACGCCGGTGCGGAACGAGTACCGCCCGGTCTGGATCGTCGCGCGCGTCGTCGAGCACGTCGGGTTCGAGTACGCGTTGCGGAACGTCACGCCCTGCACGGCGAGGGCGTCGAGGTTCGGCGTGGGGGCGTGGTTGACGCTCTCCGGGTAGACGCCGAGGGCGTCGACCCCGAGGTCGTCGGCGACGATGAGCAGGACGTTCTGGCCGCCGGCGAGGGGGCTTGGGGAGTCCGTTTGGGCGTGCGAGGTGCTTGCGAGCGCCAGACCCGCCAGGAGAGCTAGACGGGTGGCGCGTTGGTGGAGGATTCTCGACATGGGGGGAGCGGGGCAGGTCCCGGCAGGGGCCGGGCGGGGTTCCTTCCGCGAGCGCCTGGGGAGCGCCTCGACGGAATGCGGCATCCTGGGGGTGCCGCTGCTTCTCGACGGGTTCGAGCCCTCCGGGGGGAGAGCCCGCCACCTCCTCCACGCCCCATGTACACCAGGACCCGTGACGCGGGACGCGAACATCTCGATATTCCTGGGGACGGCCGTTTGGAACCTGCGTTCGCCCGCCCTGAGGTCCCCAGGCGGCGTTCCGCGGGGTCGCTCCACGCGGAGTGAGGATCCCCGGGCCGAGGTTCCGGGCAGCGTCGTCCCGGCTACTGGAGTCCGCCGAGCATCCGCAGGCGCTGGCGCAGCGCCTGGAAGCGGCGCTTCCCTTCGTGGTCGAGCGCCGCCGGCTGGAGCGGGGTCGTCTCGAGCGGGTCGGCGACCAGGTCGTAGAGCTCCTGCGACACCGGCTGCCCGGGCGAGCGCCGGCGGATCAGCTTGTAGCGGCTGTCGCGCACCGCGCGCTGCCACTGGCCGGGATGCGCCACGCCGTTGGGGCTGAAGCGCTCCGAGTAGGCGAACTTGCGCAGCGAGGGACGTCCGGGAGTCGTGAGGTAGGGAACGAGCGACTTCGTGTCGGTCTTCGGCAGGTTCTGGGCCGCGAGGTCGACTCCCGCGAGCTCGGCCACCGTCGCGAAGAGGTCCGTCGTGTTGACGAGGCCGTCCGCCATGCGGCCCGGCGCGACCACCGCGGGGCCGCGGACGATCAACGGGACCCGGATGCCGCCCTCGAACACCGTGCCCTTGGCGTGCGCGGGGTCGTACGGGGCGCGCGTGACCTCCTGGGGCGTGCCGTTGTCGCCGACGAACAGGACGTGCGTCGCGCCGAGGTCGATGTGGGAGAGCAAGCGCCCGATCTCGGTGTCCATGGCCTCGACCATGGCCTCGTAGTACGGCCGCGCGTCGTCGCCCGGCGCGGGCCGCGGCTTGGGCAGCGAGTAGGAGTGCAGCGCGGACGGCGGGCGGTGGAACGGCGAGTGCGGGAGGTTGAAGTTGACGACCAGGAGCCACGGCTCCGGGACCGTCGCGAGCCAGGCCACGGCCTCGTCGACCTTCTCCGTCGCCGCGTAGTTCGTGCTGAGCGAGGTGGAGCCGTCCTCGACCTTCTGCCAGTTCGAGTACGGGTCCGGCGTGCCGGGCTGCTGCGGCACGTTGTAGAGGATCCCCGAGAAGTGCCCGTAGCCCGCCAGGTTCGGCGCGAGCGCGCCGCCGACCAGGTCGTTGCCGAGGTGCCACTTGCCGATGGCGGTGTGGCGGTAGAGGCCCGACGTCCCGGCGTCGACCAGCTCCGCCAGCGTCGTCTCCGCGAGCTGCAGCGGGTGGTACGAGGGCAGGCTCGGGTTGTTCTGCACGATCGTGCCGATCCGGGTGCGGAACGAGTAGCGCCCGGTCTGGATCGTCGCGCGCGTCGTCGAGCACGTCGGGTTCGCGTACGCGGTCCGGAACGTCACGCCCTGCTGCGCCAGCCCGTCGAGGTTCGGAGTCGGCGGCGGATTCGAGGCCTCGGGATAGGCGCCCAGCACGTCGACGCCGAGGTCGTCGGCGATCAGGATCAGGATGTTCTGCCCGGTCGCGGGCGGTGCGCCGCCGCCGGTCGCGGCCGTGGCGCACAGGGTGGAGAGGGCGAGGACGAGGGCGGTGGGGACGAGGCGGCTCGACATGGCGTGGGGCGCCCGCGGAGGCGAGCGTGAGCGCGCGGCGCTCGGGGGCGCGCCGGGCTGGGGCCGTGGGCGGCGCGGTCGACGCGCCGCCGCGGAGGGGGAACGAGCGGAGGTGGAAATCGCTTCCGGTTCGGCTCCGACTATCGGCCCGGACCGGCGCCTCCCTTCAGTCCTGACGCAACGCTGCGGCCCCGGTTGCGTTCGCCGCG
>CAYGPA010000533.1:0-3622 GCA_964351535.1 uncultured Planctomycetaceae bacterium | reverse complement strand
AAGATCGCGTCGGTCAGGGTCTTCGGGTTCTTGCGGATCGACGTCTCGATCGCGCCTTCGATCGTGGGCTGCAGCGCGCTGGCGAGCTGGTCGTCGCTGCGCGCGCGCTTGGCGACGGCCTCGGGCAGCACGCGTCCGACGTCCGCGGCGTCGATGCTGCGCTCCCGCAGGCTCTTCTCGAGGGCCGCGAGGCGCTCGCGCTCGCCGCGGAAGAGGATGTCGCGGACTTCGCTCAGCGGGTCGACCGGATCCCCGCTCGCAGAGGCGGGCGATGGGTCGCGCTCGCGCGGCGGAGTCGGTCGCTGGACGTCGCTCATCGCCGGCGCGAGGATCTACTGGTTGCCTTGCGGCGGCTGCTCGAGACGTTGTGCGAGCTCTTGCAGCAGACCCGCCAGCTGACCGCGGTCGATCTTCTCCGCGTCCTGCTCGTCCAGCCGGGCGTGGATCGCCGCGACGTGTTCGTCGAGCCGGCGCCCCAGCGCGTCGAGGCGCTGCCGCACGTCGTCGCGCAGCACTTCGAGGGCGCGCGCTCCCTCGGCATCGAGGTCGCGCAGGCGCGCGTCGACCTCGCGCAGGTCGGCCCCGAAGAGGATGTCGCGGACCTTCTCGAGCCCGGCGGGGGACTCCAGGTCGACGCCCTGTTCCTTGTTGGATTCCATCGGATCTTCCTCCTCGGTCTTGCCCGGCCGACCAGTCTATCCGGCTTCCTCCGGGAGCTACAGCCCGGTGAGGAGCGCGGGCCCCGGCGGGGCGCGGAGAGCGGCCCCGCTGCGGCGAGCAGGGGTCAGTTGGCGGCCAGCGAGTCCGTTTCCGCCGAGATGTCGCCCTTCCACATCTCGTCGCGACCGGCCTGGCCGGCCTTCTCGCGCTTGGCCTGGAGCTGGCGCTCGACGAGGTCGGCGTGCGTCGTGAAGTAGGGCAGGCTCTTGCCGACGAGCTCCGCGACGCTCGCGAGCTCGTGCTTCTCGAGGAACGCGCCGAGTCCCTCGCACAGGGGCTCGATGATCTCGTAGCCGTGCAGCATGGCGCCGGTGCAGACCTGCACCGTGTGGGCGCCGACCAGCATGAACTGCACCGCGTCCTCGGCGGTCTCGACGCCGCCCATGCCGGAGATCGACGCGCCCGGGCAGGCGCGCGCGCACTCCATGACCTGACGCAGCGCGAGCGGCCGCACCGCCTCGCCGGAGAATCCGCCGGGCTCGGAGTAGCCCTCGACCGTCGGCATGGGGCGGAACGTCTCGAGGTTGATCCCGACGACGGCGAGGATCGTGTTGATCGCGCTGAGCCCGTCGGCTCCGGCCTTCACGGCGGCCTTCGCCGGCACGGTGATGTCGGTGATGTTCGGCGTCATCTTGGCCCACACCGGGAGCTTCGAGGCCTCCTTCACCCAGCCGACGACCTCGCCGACGATGCTCGGGTCCTGGCCCATGGCGGCGCCCATGCGGCGCTCCGGCAGACCGTGCGGGCACGACAGGTTCAGCTCGAAGGCGTCGACGCCGGTCGCCTGCGTGCGCTCGACGATCTCGATCCAGCGGTCCTTCTCGTACTCCTCCATGATCGAGGCGATCAGCATGTGGTCGGGGTACTCGCGCTTGCAGTCGGCGAGCTCGTCGAGCCACAGGTCGAACGGGCGGTCGGAGATCAGCTCGATGTTCTGGAAGCCGATCACCTGGTCCTTGGCCGTCGTGTCGCCGTGGTAGTACTTGCCGTAGCGCGGCACGCAGTTGTGCACCTTCTCGTTCTCGAGGCTCAGCGTCTTGCAGACGATGCCGCCCCAGCCGAGCTCGAACGAGCGCTTGATGACCTTGCCGTTCGTGCCCGGAGGGCCCGACCCCAGCACGAACGGGTTCGGGAACTTCATTCCATTGACTTCGATGCCGAGGTCGGTCATGGCGCGCTCCGCTTCTCGTGGGTCGTGTTCTGGCTGGTTACTTCGCGATGGCCTGGAACGACTCGCGCAGGGCCGCGAGCGCCTCGTCGATCTCGTCCGCGCCCACCGTCAGCGCCGGCGCGATGCGCAGCACGTTGCCGTAGAGGCCGCCCTTGCCGATCAGGAGGCCGCGGCGCTTGGTCTCCTCGAACAGCCTCGCCGTCGCCTGCGTGTTCGGGGTGCGGTCCCCGGCGGTCTCGTCGACGACGAGCTCGAGCGCCTGCATCAGGCCCATGCCGCGCACGTCGCCGATCAGACGCGGGTGCGCGCGCTGCAGCTCCTCGAGCCCGGCGCGCAGCCGCGCGCCCTGGCGCTCGGCGTTGAGGGCCAGGTCCTCGCCCTCGATCGTCGCGATCGTCGCGCTGGCCGCGGCGCACGACATCGGGTTGCCGCCGAAGGTCGAGATCGTCATGGCCTGGAAGGCCTGCGCGACCTCCTCGGTCGCGATCGTCACGCCGAGCGGCATGCCGTTGGCGACGCCCTTGGCCATCGTCATCACGTCGGGCTCGACGCCCCAGTGCTCGATGCCGAACATCTTCGTGCCGGTGCGTCCGAAGCCCGTCTGGACCTCGTCGCAGATGAAGATGCCGCCGTGCTCGCGGATGATGCCGACGGCGATCTCGAAGTACTCCTTCGGCGGCGTGACGAAGCCGCCCACGCCCTGGATCGGCTCGGCCAGGAACCCGGCGATCTTGCCGGTCGTCGTGGTCTGGATGAGCTCCTTCAGGTCGCGCGCGCACTGCACGTCGCACGAGGGGTACTCGAGCTTCAGCGGGCAGCGGTAGCAGTAGGGCGACATGGCGTGCTTGATGCCCGCCACCTGGGAGGGGATCGAACGCCACGGGGAGTGGGCGGTCAGCGACTGCGCGAGCAGCGAGCGGCCGTGGTAGCCGTGGCGCAGCGCGATCAGCTCGAGCGCGCCGGTGTACACCTGCGCGAGGGCCACGGCGGTCTCGTCGGCCTCCGTGCCCGAGCACGTGAACATCGTGCGCTTCAGCGCGCCCGGCGTGATCGCGGCGAGCTTCTCGGCGAGCTCGACGATCGGCAGCGTCGGGTACAGGGTCGAGACGTGGCCCAGGCGATCGATCTGCGCCTTCAGGGGCTCGGTCACGCGCGGGTCGCAGTGCCCGATCGAGACCGTCAGGATCCCGCCGAAGAAGTCGAGGTACTCGCGGCCGTCGGCGTCGCGCAGGCGCAGGCCGGAGCCGCTCTCGAGCACGATCGGCTCCTGGTAGTAGTTGGCGACGGCCGGGAGCATGTACTCCGCGTGCTTCGCGCGGACCTCGGCCGAGCGGTTGCCGGCGGCGACGTCGCCGCTCATGACCGCACCTTGGCCTTCAGGAGATCCGTGTCGGGCACGAAGCGCGACCGGCGCTTGACGAACTGGCCGCGGCCGGGCCGCGCGAGGCACTGGCCGTTCTCGATGACGACCTCGCCGCGCGACAGCACGGTCTGCGAGACGCCGCGCACGCGGCGGCCTTCGTAGGGGTTGTAGTCGACGTTCATGTGCAGCGTCTTCACTCCGAGCACGGTCTCGGCGTTCGGGTCGAACACGACGATGTCGGCGTCGCTGCCGGGCGCGATCGTGCCCTTCTTCGGGAACAGGCCGAAGATCTTGGCGGGGGACGTGGAGCAGAGCTCGACCCAGCGGTTCAGCGAGATGCGCCCCTTCGCCGGTCCGCCGTCGAACAT
>CAYGPA010000532.1:0-3631 GCA_964351535.1 uncultured Planctomycetaceae bacterium | reverse complement strand
ACGTGCACCGCCAGATCCGCGGCGAGCTCGGCATCGCCGGCGACGACGCGCGCGAGATGCGCGAGCTCTTCAAGCAGGGCTACCGCGGCAGCCGCTACTCGTTCGGCTACCCCGCGTGCCCGCGCCTCGAGGACCAGGAGATCCTGCTCGACCTCCTGAACGCGGACACGATCGGCATCCGCATGTCCGACGAGGAACAGCTCTGGCCCGAGCAGTCGACCTCCGCGCTGATCTGCCACCACCCGAGCGCGAAGTACTTCACGATCTGACGCGCGGGACGGACGCCGCCCGCCGGGGCCGCTACAATTCCGCCCTCCGCAGCGGAGACGACGCGCCACGCGGCAGCGGCGACGCCGCGCGGACCGAAATTGGAACGCACGCTCGAACCCGAGTACATGGACACCCGCCGGGAGGCGGACGAGTACGAGGCCATGGACCACTCCGGTCCGAACGCGGCCTTCGTCGAGCGCGTCGCGGAGCTCGGAACGCGCGGACGGGTCCTGGACGTGGGCACGGGCCCCGGCCACGTGCCGGTGCTCTTGTGCGAGCGCCTCCTGACCGCGCGCGTCGTCGCCGTGGACGCCGCTTGCACGATGCTCGCCCACGCACGCCGCCACCGCGCGCGCTCGGCGCACGGCGTTCGCATCGACCTCGTGCGCGCCGACGCCAAGAGCTTGCCCTTCGCCGACGCCAGCTTCGACGCCGTCGTCAGCAACACGATCCTGCACCACATCCCCGACCCGATGGACATGCTGCGCGAGGTCGCGCGCGTGCTGAAGCCGGCGGGAGCCCTGCTGGTGCGCGACCTCTTCCGCCCCGCGACCGCCGGTCGCGCGAGCGAGCTCACGCAGCTCCACGCCGGGAACCAGAACGAGGCGCAGCGCGAGCTCTTCCGCGCCAGCCTCCACGCGGCCCTGACGCCAGCGGAGCTGCGCGGCTGCGCCGACGCCTGCGGACTGAGTTCCGCCGAGATCCTCGTGGACTCCGACCGGCACGTCTCGCTGCAGAGAGCCGCGCGACGATGAGCGGACGGAACGCGGACCTCGCGCTCGTCATGGGCGGCGGCGGCGCGCGCGGCGCGTACCAGGTCGGGCTGCTGCGCTTCCTCGCCCGTCGCTGGCCGGACCTGCGCCTGCCGATCGTGACCGGGGTCTCCGCCGGCGCGATCAACGCCGCGCAGCTCACGGCGTACCGCGGGACGTTCCCGGAGGCCGTGCGCGCGCTGTCGGACTCCTGGAGCAACATCTCGACCGAGGAGGTCGTCCGCAGCGACGCCGTGGCGCTGATCCCGGCCATCGCCAGGTGGGCCCTGCGGCTGGTCTCCGGCGGACACAAGCTGGGCCCCTCCGCCCGCGGCCTGCTCGACACGACGCCGCTGCGCAAGCAGCTCGCCCGGCGTCTCAGCGACGGCGACCCCGAGGGGCTGCTGCGGGGCATCGCCGACAACATCGCGGCCGGCCGGCTGGACGCGGTCGGCCTGACGACGACGGACTTCACGACCGGTCAATCGATCACGTGGGTGCAGTCGAGGGAGCCGATTCGCTGGGAGCGCCCGCATCGCCGCGGCGTCCCGGCGCAGCTGCGCGTCAACCACGTGCTGGCCTCCGCCGCGTTGCCGTTCGCGTTCCCCGCGGTCCAGATCGGGGATCACTGGCACGGCGACGGCGGCATTCGACTGACCGCGCCGCTCTCGCCGGCCCTGCAGATGGGCGCGGGTCGCGTGCTCGCGATCTCGACGCGCTACGCCAGCTCGCAGCTCGAGAGCGACGAGGAGCAGATCCGCGGCTACCCGCCGCCGGCGCAGGTCGCGGGCGTCCTGATGAACTCGATCTTCCTCGACATGCTCGACTTCGACGCGCGCAACCTCGAGCGCATCAACCGCCTCGTCGACGCGCTGCCCGCCGGCGAGCGCGAAGGGCTGCGCTCCGTGCGCCTGTTCGTGATGCGTCCGTCGGAGGACCTCGGCAAGCTCGCCGGCCGGTTCGAGCTCAGGCTGCCCGGCGCGCTGCGCTTCATGACGCGCGGCCTGGGCACGAAGGAGACCAAGAGCCCCGACTGGCTCTCGATGCTGCTCTTCGAGCCCGAGTACACGCAGTACCTCATGGAGCTCGGCGAGCGCGACGCCGCGGAGCGCGCGGACGAGCTGGAGGAGTTCCTGAGAGAGCCCGACGAGGTCCTCGCGAGCTGAGCGAGCTCGATCCGACCGCGCGGCGGAAGGGGCTCGAGTCGCGCCGGGCGGCGCGGACCTCGAGTCCTACGCAATCGTGACCCGGCGCGCGGCCCGTGCGGTGGGCGCCTTCGCCGCGATCGGCTACCGTGTGCGGCTCGCCCCCACGGAGACTCGCCCATGCCCCTTCTCGTCAGCCTGCTCGCCGCCGGATTCGCCGCCTGCGCGCTCCAGGATCCATCGATCGAGCTGCTCGATCACGCGGCGCTCGAACAGCGCCTGACGCGCGTCGCGGCCGCCCATCCGCACGTGGAGTTCGAGGAGATCGGCCGCTCGCGCGCGGGTCGCGCGATCCACGCCGTGCGCGTCGCGCGCGGCGAGCCCGAGGCCGGCCGGCCGGCGCTGCTCGTGGTCGCCGGCCTCGACGCCCCGCAGGTCTTCTCGAGCGCGGTCGCCCTCGATCTCGTCGAACGCCTCGCCGCGGGAGCCGAGGACGGGGTCGACGAGCTGCTCGCGAACACCACCGTCTACGTGATCCCGCGCGCCAATCCCGACGGCGCCGAGGCGCGCTTCCTGAATCCGCGCCGCGAGGTCACGGCGACCGGCGCGGGCTTCGACACCGACCGCGACGGGCGCGAGGGCGAGGACGCGCCGTCCGACGTGAACGGCGACGGCCTGGTCACCCACATGCGCGTGCCCGACCCCGAGGGCGAGTGGATGGCCGACCCGGCCGACGCGCGCGCGCTGATTCGCGCCGACGCCGCCAAGGGACAGCGCGGCGTGTGGAAGCTCGTCGCCGAGGGCCGCGACTCCGACGGCGACGAGGAGGCCTCCGAGGACGCGCCGCGGGACGCCGTGGTCAACCGCAACTTCCCGGCGGGCTGGAGCGAGCACGCCCCGGACGCCGGGGTCTTCCCGAGCGACGAGCCCGAGGCCTTCGCGCTGCTCGAGTTCGTGCTGGCGCACCCCGAGATCGGCGCGGTCGTGACCTACGGCGAGCTGGACTCGCTCGCCGAGCCGCCCAAGGCCGCCGCGAAGGAGGACGGGCGCGAGGTCCCCTACCCGGCGGTGATGAAGGACGACGCGCCGCGGCTGGCGGAGCTCGCCCGGCGCTACCGCGAGATCGTCGAGACGCCGGCCAAGGGCTTCGGCGAACACGCGGGCAGCTTCCAGCGCTGGCTCTACCAGGAGCGCGGCCTGCTCGCGCTGAACGTCGTGCTCTGGGACCTTCCGCTCGAGGCGCCGCCGAAGAAGGGCGACGCGGCTCCCGCGGAGTCGAAGCCCGAAGAGCCCGTGGCGCCCGAAGGGCCCGAGGACGAAGCAGGCGCAGCCGGCGACGCGGAGGCGAACACCGTGCCCGCGGAGCGTCCGGCCGAGGGCGACGAGGCGGAGACGGCCTCCGAGGACACGGCCGCGGAGCCCGGCGAGATCGCGAAGAAGAAGGACGAGCCCAAGCCCTCCGAC
>CAYGPA010000531.1:0-3656 GCA_964351535.1 uncultured Planctomycetaceae bacterium | reverse complement strand
GGTGACGTGGATGCGGATCGGCATCCTGGATCAGCGGCGCGGCAAGGACTCGCCTTCGATCCAGGGGCCGCCGGCTTCGATCAACTCCTGCGCGAGCTCGGACGTCCGGGTCTGCAATTCGTCGAGCTCGTCGCGAAGGACGGCGATCTGCTCGTTCGCGATCTCCAGGCTGCGGCGGGTCGTCGCGGTGGGTCCGTAGGTGGAGTGATCCACGCCGCGGCTCACCGCGAACAGGCGGTCGCCGAGGGTCGGCGGGTACTTCTCGCCCACCGCTTGCTTCTGCTGGGGCCCGTTGAGCTTGTTCTCGAAGGCCAGCACGGCCTTGCGCAGCGCGTGAAAGCGCGGATCCAGGGACGACGTGTCCGTTCTCGAGTTCGCGATCACCTCGGCGATCCGCTCGGTCTTGGTCAGGAGCCTCGTCAGCGTGATGGTCATCGCCGAGTGGACGCGCACCGCCGACTCGTACTCGCGCCAGAACGCGGCGACTTCCTCGGGAGACGCGCCCGGGAGCGCCCCTTCGCGCAGCGGGACCACCTCGAAGGAGCGCGGGCCCGAGAGCTCGGTCGTGACGCCGTTCACCAGCTTGGAGAGCGTGACCGTGTAGTTGCCCGGCGCCGCCATCAAGCCCCGGGGCGGTCCACCCCACATCGGCGGCGGGGGCTCGGCCAGCTCGACGGCGTCCGGGGTCGGATGGCGCAGGTCCCAGGCCACGCGGTGGAAGCCCTTCTCGGCAGAGCCCGCGATCCTGCGGACCACGTTTCCCGCCTCGTCGCGCACCGTCAGCCAGACCCGGGGCTGCGGTTCGAGCCGCTCGGAGTCGAGCTGCTCCCAGCCGGGAAACGCGACCGCGGTCCCCGCTTCCACGGCCTTCTTCTCCCCCGCGATCCTCTGCTTCTCGGCGGAGCGGAGATCGTCCTTCAGGTGGTACGTGAACACCGCGCCGAACGGCGGGTTGGGAGCGACGTAGTGGCCGGCGCCCTGATCTCCCTTGCCGCCTTCGAATCCGAGGTGCCCGCGCGGGAAGTACCACCAGGCCTTCCTCGTCGAGAAGAGCGTCCCTTCCTGGTGCAGCTGTTCGTCGGAGACCTCGCGAAACACGCGGACGTCGTCGAACACGTAGATCCCGCGACCGAAGCTGGCAGCCACGAGGTCGTCGTCCCGGCGATGAATGGTGAGGTCGCGGAACGACACGTTCGGCGCTCCGCCGGTGAGCTTCGTCCAGCGACCGCCGCCGTCGACCGAGAAGTGGATGCCGAACTCCGTCGCGACGAACAGGAGATCCCGGCGCACGTGATCCTGCACGAGCCGCCACACCAGGGTGCGCTCGGGAAGGTTGCCGTGAATCGACGTCCAGCTCAGGCCTCGATCGTCGCTGCGCAACAGGTAGGGCTCGAAGTCTCCGTACTTGTGGTTGTCGAGGGCGACGTAGACGGTGTTCGCGTCGAACAGGTCCGCGCGGACGTCGTTGACGAACGCCGTCTCGGGAACTCCCGGCAGGGATCCCACTTCGATGCGCCGCCAGGTCCCACCGCCGTCCTCGCTGACCTGGATCAGACCGTCGTCGGTTCCGATGTAGAGCAAGCCCTCGAGCTGGGGGGACTCGGCCACGGACGTGATGGTGTTGTAGGTGGACATCGCGGAGATGTCCCAGGAGCTGTCCCAGCTCTGCGTGCTTCCCATGATCGGCAGCGCGAGGCGTTCCTGGTTCCTCGTCAGGTCGGGAGACAGGCGCGTCCATTCGTCGCCGCGGTCGTCGCTGCGCCAGAGGTGCTGGGATGCGAAGTAGAGCCTCGTCGGGGAATGCGGGCTCACCAGGATCGGGGAGTCCCAGTTGAACCGCTCGAATGCTTCTCCGACGTCGGGCTGGGGCATGATGTCCACGACCTCGCCCGTCGTCATGTCGATGCGGCACAGGTAGCCCTCCTGGCGCTCGGCATACAGGATGTTCGGATTGCCGGGCTCCGTCGCGGGCTGATGGCCGTCCCAGTCCAGGACCACCCGCCAATCGGAGTTCTGAATGCCGTGGGCGTTGTCGGTTCGCACCGGCCCCCCCTCGGTGCTGTTGTCCTGCGTACCGCCGTAGACGTTGTAGAACGGCTCGGAGTCGTCGAGGGCGAGCTTGTAGAACTGCGTGACGGGCAGGTTGTCGAAGAAGCGCCAGTTCTCGGCCAGGTCGAAGCTCTCGTACAGGCCGCCGTCGGAGCCCACCAGGAGGTAGTCCGGGTCGTCGCTCCGGAACGCCATCGCGTGGTTGTCCGAGTGCTTGTGGGACTCCTTCACGCGGCGAAACGTCTTGCCGCCGTCGTCGGAGACCTGCATGCGCACGTCCATCAGGTACAGCCGGTCGAACCGATGGGGACAGGCGTACAGCTCCTGGTAGTAGTGCGGCCCGGTTCCGCCGGAGACGGTGTCGGAGCGCTTCTCCCAGGTGGAGCCGCGGTCGGTGGAGCGATACACCGCGCCCTTGCGCCGGTCGAGCTCGATGGCGGCGTACAGCACGTCGGGCTGCTGCGACGAGATCGCGAGACCGATCTTGCCCATGTTCGATTCCGGCAGACCGGTGGTCAGCTCTTCCCAGGTCACGCCGCCGTCGACGCTCCGGTGCAGCCCGGTCCCCGGGCCGCCGCCCATGTAGGCCGCCACGTTGCGATGCCGCTGCCACGTCGCCGCGTACAGCCGATCCGGATCCCGCGGGTCCATGACCAGCTCGGTGGCTCCCACCCACTCGTCGTCGCCGAGGACTCGCGTCCAGGTGTCACCGCCGTCGGTGGACCGGAACACGCCGCGCTCGCCGCCCTTGCTCCAGAGCGGTCCCTGGGCCGCGACCCAGATCCGTTCCGAGTCCTGCGGGTGAATCAGGATCTTCGACACGTGCTGGGAGTCCCTCAGCCCCATGTGCTCCCACGAAGCGCCGCCGTCCCGGCTGCGGTAGACGCCGTCGCCGTAGCCGACGTGACGGCCCCCCGCGTTCTCTCCCGTCCCCACCCACACCGTGTTCGGATCGTTCGGATCGAGGGTCACGCAGCCGATGGAGTAGGAGCCCTGGTCGTCGAAGATCGGCGCCCACGTCACGCCGGCGTTCATCGTCTTCCAGACCCCGCCGGACCCGACCCCCACGTACCACAGGTTGTCGTCCTCGGGGTGGATCGCGATGTCCGCGATGCGTCCCGACATGAACGCCGGGCCGATGCTGCGAAACTCGAGCCCGGCGAACGCCTCGTCGCTCCAGGGAGAAGCGTCCGCTTTCTGGGCAGTCGTCCGGGGACTCCACGCCCCGATCAGCAACGCGGTGCAGCTGAGCAAGATGGTCTTCATGACGTTCGGGCACTTTCGGTTCCAGGCAGCGGAAACAGGGAGGCCGGGATTGTACCGGCGCGATCCAGCATGTCGGGCGCTTGGGTGTTCGCCTCGGGGTACCGGCATGGGATCCTCCTGGGGGGTGCTCCGGTTCGAAGGAGCAGCCCGTCGCGCGTAGGGAGCACGAATCACCATGAAAGCCATCGTCCAGGACACTTACGGATCGGCGGACCAGCTGCGGCTCGCGGACGTCGACCAGCCCGAGGTCGGCGCCGGAGAGGTGCTCGTGCGCGTTCACGCTGCGGGAGTGGATCGCGGGGTCTGGCACGTCATGACGGGGTTGCCGTACCTGATCCGGG
>CAYGPA010000530.1:0-3662 GCA_964351535.1 uncultured Planctomycetaceae bacterium | reverse complement strand
GCGGCACGTTCGCCGGCGTCGAGGAGATCATCTCGCGCCGCGTCGGCCGCGACGTCATCGGTTTCGCCAGCCACGGCAAGGACGAGGGCACGCCCGGCGTGGCGGGCATCTCCGGACCGGCGGCCCTGGCCGCGGCGATGGACGACTCGGCGCGCGACGAGCTGCTGCGCAAGCTCCAGCCCAAGGACCTCGTCGAGTTCGGGATGATCCCCGAGTTCGTCGGCCGCCTGCCCGTGGTGTCGACGCTCGACACGCTCAGCAAGCGCGACCTGGTCCACATCCTGACCGAGCCGCGCAACGCCCTGGTGCGCCAGTACCAGCGCCTGTTCGAGATGGCCGAGCGCAAGCTCGAGTTCACGCCCGAGGCCCTCGAGGTCATCGCCGAGACCGCCATCGAGCGCGAGACCGGCGTCCGCGCCCTGCGCGCGATCCTCGAGAACCTGCTGCTCGACTTGCTCTACGAGCTGCCGTGCCGCAAGGACACCGACGAGTTCCTCGTGGACGAGAAGGTGGCGCGCGGCGAGGTGTCCCTGGCTCGCGGCCTGACCGCCGCGGACCTCGACGAGGCCGAAGAGGACGAGACCCCGTCCGAGGCTTCCGCCGAGGACGACCAGGCCACGCCGCCCGAGCGCGAGAGCGCCTGAGGCTCCAGCCCCGGGGATCGGTCCGTCAGCTTCCGCGCTGCTGGAACAGCGCCGAGAGCCGCATCTGCTCGCGCTTCAGCCGCTGCAGGTCCTCCGTCCGACCGGCGCGCTCGTACGTCTGCAGGATCTGACTCAGGTACTGACCGGCCTGTGCGTTCGTCGGGTCCGACTCGAGGACCCGGATCAGGTGCCCCTCCGCCTCGGGCAGCTTGCCGTCGCGGAGCAGCATGTAGCCGAGCAGCAGGTTGCCGAGCGGGAAGTCGGGCTTCAGCTCCAGCACCTTGCGCACCTGCTCCTCCGCCTCCGCGCGTCGACCGAGCTCGAACAGGCAGGTCGCCAGGCTCTGGCGCCAGTAGTAGTACTCCGGGCGCAGCCGAACCGCCTCCTCGAACTGCTCGCGTGCTTCGTCGCGCCGGCCCGCGAGGACCAGCGCGAGCCCGTACTGGTTGTGCGCGCGGTCGTTGAGCGGACGGTGCTCGACCGTGTGCGCCCACAGCGTCTCCTTGGAGTGGTACAGCAGGTTGCGCTCGTGCGTGCGCCACGCGAGCACGCCCGCCACGACGGCGAGCAGGACCCACCCCACACCGGCCGCGGCGCCGGCACCCAGGCGCTTCGCCAGCGCGCGCCCGACCGTCGCGTAGCCGCCGAGCACCACGAGCGCGACGACGGCCGCGAGCGGCAGGTACATGCGGTGCTCCGCGTAGACCTCGGTGATGATCGGCACGACGCTCGTGGTCGGGCTGAGGATCAGCAGGAACGCGGCGCCGAGGAACCCGAGCGCGGGCCGCTTCACGAGCGCCCACAGCGTGCCGACGACCAGCGCCGCGAGCAGCGCGATCCCGGGCAGGACCTCGGTCCACGACTCGACGGGCACCGGCCACCCGTAGTCGAACACCTGCGGCTGCGGCCAGAACGCCAGGCGCAGGTACAGCCCCCAGGCGTCGAACTGGTTCAGGACGTACGTGCTGCCCGCTACCCACTCCATGTCGAAGCCGACCGAGTCCTGCCGCGCGCCGGTCACGAAGACCAGCCAGACGAGCAGCACCCACGTCGCCGCGAGCGAGGCGTAGAACCACGGCCGGCGGGCCACCGCGGTGAAGCGGCCGTCGACCAGGGTCGCGTCGAGGAGCCACACGACGACGGGCGCCGTGACCATGACCTCCTTGCACGCCATGCCGGCCAGGCACGCGAACCAGGCCCCCACCGCGGTCGCCGTGCGGCCGCTCACGAAGTAGCGCACCGACAGGTAGAGCGTCGCCAGGTAGGCGAGCCCCATCAGCGACTCGACGCGCTGGACGGTGTACGTCACGGACTCCGTCTGGAGCGGGTGCAGCGACCACAGCAGCGCGACGGCGAAGGCCAGCCCGTCGGCGGCCCCTCCGAAGCGCGCGCGCAGCGCGGGGAGACGCAGTACGCGGCGGACCAGGCCGAACAGCAGGAGCGTCGCCAGCAGGTGAACGCCCAGGTTGAACGCGTGGTAGCCCGCCGGCTCGAACTCGCCCAGGGCGTAGTTCACGGCGAGGCTGAGGCTGGGCAGGGGCCGCGTCTCGAGCGTCGTCATGCGCGGAGCCTTCAGGGCCTCCGTCAGCGGCGACAGGCTCCGGACGTGCGGATTGGTGAGGATCGCCTCCTCGTCGTCGAAGACGAAAATGCCCTCGAAACTGCTCTCGTAGGCCAGGTAGCCCGCGACGAGCAGGAACAGCGCCGCGAGCAGGGCGCGACCGGCTCCCGGACGCGCCGATCCCGCCTCGCCCGGCGCGGGGGCTCCCTCCCTCGATTCCGTGCCCTTTGCCACGCCCGGGATTGTAGCGGGCCCGCTCTGGACCGCGGTTCAATCCATCGCAGAGTTGGCCTACCATGTCCGTCGGACCTCGACGCGACCCGGCCATCGCGAAGGTCCCCCCCGCGATGGACCAACCCCTCTGCATCTACTACCACCGGGACTTCGATGGGATGGTCTCCGCGGCCGTCCTGGCGAAGATCCTCTCCGACCGCGGCGAGAAGGGCGTGACGTGGGAGAGCGTCAACTACGACCAGCGCCGCCACTGGGACCAGTTCGCGGCGGGGCGGCGGTTCGCCATCGTGGACTTCCACTTCCACCCGCGCGCGGAGCTCTGGTTCGACCATCACCCGACGACGTTCCTGACGCCGGAGCTGCGGGCCACGTACGAACCGTCCGAGCGCTGGCTGTGGGACGAGACCTCGCTCTCGTGCCCGCCGCTGATCCTGCGGCACGCGGCGCAGCACTGGGACTACACCCCCGAGCCCCGCTTCGAGGACATGGCGCGCTGGTCCGACGTCATCGACGGCGCGCGCTACGAGTCCGTGGACCAGGCGGTGTTCGGCGAGGCGCCCGCGCTGCGCGTCGCCCGGGCGCTGCAGGCCTCGCCGCGGCCGGACTGGACCGACGAGCTCGTCGGCGCCATGACCACGAGCAGCCTCGAGGGGGTCGCGGGCCGCATGGACGTCGAGGTCGCGTTTCAGCGCGCCTCCCGCAACCGCGACCGCGCGCTCGAGCAGTTCCCGCCGCTGGTCGGCTCGATCGAGAACGGCGTGCTGACCTACGACGCCTCCTCCAACCAGATCCGCCGCGAGCGCTTCGCGGCCTTCTACCACCACCCCGAGATCTTCTACTCGGTCGGCGTCATCCCGACGCGCGCGGGCTACCACGTCTCGTGCGGCGAGAATCCGTGGAACCAGCCCACCGCCGGCCTCCACGTCGGCGAGATCATGGAAGGCTACGGCGGCGGCGGACACCGCGGAGTGGGCGGCGCGAACCCGCCCAGCCTCGAACGCGCGCGGGAAGTCGTCGGCGAGGTCGCCGCGCTGCTGCGCAGCCAGCTCGCGGCCGCTCACTAGGTTCGGCTTCCCTTGACGCAGAATCCGCAGGCGTCCGACGCGCGACCCGAGCCCGGCGCGAGCGCCGCCACCGAGGCGCTCTCGCTCGCGGCGCTGACTCCCGACGAGCTCGAGGCCCGCGTGCTCGCCTTCGGCGGCCGCGCGTTCCACGCCCGCATC
>CAYGPA010000529.1:0-3671 GCA_964351535.1 uncultured Planctomycetaceae bacterium | reverse complement strand
ATCGTCCACGCCCACTTCTTGCCGTCGCGCTCGATGGCGCCCTCGGAGAGCACCATGTCGTAGTCCGCCTGCCCCATCGGGCCGTTCAGCGGGCTGAGCGTGCCGTCGGCGATGCGCAACAGGGTCGTGCGATCGATCGGCTCGACCTCGAGGCGGGCCATCGTCTGCCACTTGGCGCGGTAGACGTGGAGGTCGACGAACTGGTTGACGGGGGCCGCGAGGCCGCCGTGGACGGGCGAAGTACCGATGGAAGAGGTGCTGGTCATGACGTGTTGGCGCTGGGGGGTCGGGATCAGAGGTAGCCGAGGTTCTTGAGCTTGCGGCGAACCTCTTCGAGCTCTTCGGGGGAGTACTCGCCGGCGGCGGGCGGGGTGCCGGCCGGGACGGCCTCGGCCGCTTGCGCGGTGGCCTGGGCACGGTGCTCCTCCGCCTCACCCATCAGGTCCCGCAGGACGTAGACGATGAAGTCGGTGGGAGAGTTGAAACCCGAGTCCTCGACGACCTGCTGGATCTTCCGATACAGCGGGCGCGGGATCTTGACGGTGACCTTGCTCTCTCGCACGGCGGTACTTGGGGCTCGAAGGGGTCCGATCGGCGGATGCCGTTGTCGGGGGGGGCTGGGCCGCGGGGTCCGGGACGGCTCGGTGGCGCGTCCGGGCCCGGGAGGGCGGCCATTCGAAGGGCTGCGCAGGACCTGGGACGCCCTGTGCGCACTCCGATAGCACTCCTATCGTACTCCGATTGGAGTGCCATGACACTCCTCCGTCGAAAATGAGCGCTCGGGACACTCCGGAAGGAGCCCAAGCCGCTCCGGGACAAGGCCTTGGGCCCGATCCCGCCCCCGCCGGCGGGGCCGCCCGCGGCTCCCCGGTCCACCCAGGGCCCGGTCGGGCTAGGATTCGGCGCTTCGCACTCTCGGGTGCGGCCCTTCCCCGTACAGCCGCCCTTACGCTTCCCGAACCGACCCGATCGACCCCTTCGCCAATCCAGCCATGCGCACGACCCTCCTCGCCCTCGGACTGACCCTCTCCCTGACCGCTTGCGGAGGCGGCGGCGGCCCCACCGCGCTGACCGACGACGGCTACGCGGCGCTCGGCAAGGGCGACAGCTCCACGGCCCTCTCGAAGTTCGAGGACGCCCTCGAGACCCTGCCCGAAACCGACGCGAACTACATGCGCGCCAAGATGGGCCAGATCCAGGCCCTGATCAGCAGCGACGCCGAGAAGGCCAAGTCGGAGTTCCTGGCGCTGGCCCAGTCCAAGGAGCTCGGCGCGCGCGAGTACCGGACCGTCGGAGCCAAGATGACCGGCGAGAAGGCCTTCGAGGAGGCCGTCGCGGTCCTCGACGCGGGCTTCAAGAAGTTCCCCGACGACGCCACGCTCGAGCAGATGATCCAGACCGTCGCGGAAGAGGCCAAGAAGGCGGGCGCCACCGACGCGCTCAACAGCCTCAGCGGGCTGGGCTACATCGGCGACTGAGCGATGCACTCGGCGCGCGTCCTGCTCGCCTGCGTCCTGGTCGGCTCGTCGCTGGCGTGCGGCGACGCCGACCCGAAGGAGCTGACGGACGAGGGCTACGCAGCACTCGGCAGGAACCAGCCCGAAGTCGCCCTCACCTGGTTCGAACAAGCCCTGGAGGGACTCGGGGAGACCGAGGAACTCCGCCCCCGGGCAAGGATGGGGTTCATCAAGGCCCTGGTCGCGACGGACCCGCATCGCGCTCGCGACGAGTTCCTGAGCCTTGCCAAGTCCTCGCCGCTCGAGTCGCGCGACTACCACGCCGTTGCACGCTTGCTGGCGAATGAGCAAGCATCCTTCGCCGCTGCGGAAGTTCTGTTCGCAGCGCAGCGGAAGTTCCCGGAGGATCGGATCACGGCGAAGATGCTCCTCGAGGTCGGCCAGATCGTCGATGCTCACGTGACGGTGAGCGACATCTGCACCTACAATTGAAATGTCAAGACTCACTCACTTCGCAGCCCTGGCGCTCCTGACGAGTTGCGCCGCAACCGAGACCGTCGACCCGATCCCCTCCCCCGCCGAGGTCGTCGCCGCGCAGCAGGACGCGTGGAACGCCGGCGATCTCGAGGGGTTCATGGCGAACGGCTACTGGGACTCGACCGAGCTCGCGTTCCTGTCGGGCGGGAGCTGGACGACGGGCTACCGGCCGGTGCTCGAGCGCTACCGCCGCCGCTACGTCGAGGGTGGCGCGGAGATGGGCTCGCTCGCGTTCTCGCGGCTCGAGACGGTCCCGCTGGGTCCCGACCACGCGCTCGTGCGCGGGCGCTGGGACCTCGACTTCGACGCGCAGGACGACGTCGGCGGCCTGTTCAGCCTCGTGTTCCGCCAGTTCCCGGAGGGCTGGCGCGTCGTGCACGACCACACGAGCTCCGACCCGCCGGCCGAGTGACCCCCCGGCCTCCGGGCCTCGCGCTACGTTCCCTGCGCCTCTTCGGCCGCGGGCGCTCCGCCCCAGTGCGCGGCGGGCTCGACGTGGTACTTCACGAGTTCCGAGGTGATGTGCTCGAAGGCGTCCTCGACGGAGTCCGAGCGGTGCACGAGGTCCAGGTCCGCCTCCGAGATCGTGCCGAAGCGCACCATCGGGTGGACGTTCAGGATCTCGTCCCAGTACTCCGTGCCGTACAGCACGATCGGCATGCGCTTGTTGATCTTCTCCGTCTGGATGAGCGTCACGATCTCCATGAACTCGTCCAGCGTCCCGAAGCCGCCGGGGAAGATGACGATCGCCTTGGCGAGGTAGGCGAACCAGTACTTCCGCATGAAGAAGTAGTGGAACTCGAACGCCAGCCGGCGGGTGATGTACGGGTTGCCGCTCTGCTCGAACGGGAGCGAGATGTTGAGCCCGACGTTCTCGCCCTTGGCCTCGGACGCGCCGCGGTTGGCGGCCTCCATGATCCCGGGGCCGCCGCCGGAGCACACGACGAAGCGCCGCTCCTTGGTGCCGAGGCCCTTCGACCACTCGGTCAGCCGCCGCGACAGCTCGCGCGCCTCCTCGTAGTAGCGCGACATGCGCAGGCCCATCTCCGCCTGGGCGACGTCCCCGCCCTCGCTGCGCACGCGGGCGAGGCGCTTCTCGGCCTCGTCGCGGGGCAGCAGCCGGGCCGAGCCGAACATCACGATCGTGTCGCGGATGGAGAGCTCCTTGAAGCGCTCCTCGGGCTCGAGGTACTCGGCCAGGATCCGCAGCGGGCGCGCCGCGGTGCTGTTGATGAAGGCCTCGTTCTTGTAGGCCTTGACGGCTTGGTATCGACCTTGGGGCATGGCTCTCCAGGGTGGCGGACGGAGGATCCTACAGATCCGCGCACGTCCGCGGAGGTTCCAGGCCCTCCGATCGGAGCTATCTTCCATCGAGATGCCCTCCGCCGAGCTTGAGCGGGTCCAGCTGCCGGTGTCCGGAATGAGCTGCCAGGCCTGCGCCCGGAGCGTCCGCGGCGCCCTGCTGTCCGTCCCGGGGGTCGCCGAGGCCGAGGTCAACTTCGCCGCGCACACGGCCACGATCGCCCGGGACCCGGCCGTCGCCACGGGGCCGCTCCTGGCCGCGGCGCTGCAGCGCGCCGGGTACGGCACGGCCGAGGACGCGGGCGGCGGCTCGCTCGCCGCGGACGTGCGCTTCGCCGAGCGCGCCGGCCGCGCGGAGGTCACCCGCACGCGCCG
>CAYGPA010000528.1:0-3671 GCA_964351535.1 uncultured Planctomycetaceae bacterium | reverse complement strand
CCGAACGTCGACTTCCTGGCGGTCACCAACCAGAACGCCGACACGGTCTCGTTCGTCAGCATCGACCCGCGTTCGGCCAGCTTCCACAAGGTCGTGACCAACACCGTGGTCGGCCGCGGGCCGCGCGGGATCGCGTGGCAGCCCAACGGTGAGGACATCCTCGTCTGCAACGAGCAGGAGAACACGATGTCGATCATCTCGGGCTTCAGCTTCGGCGTGCGCAAGGTCGTCAGCAGCCAGCTGAACCAGCCGTTCGAGGTCGCCGTGCTCTCGCGCCAGACGGTGCTCGGGTTCTTCCGCGACGTCTACTTCGCCTGGATCCTGAACCGCGACGGACGCGTGGCGCTGTTCGAGTCCGGCCCGGACGGCGTGAACGGCTGGGGCTTCGACGACATCATCGGCGCGGCGCCCTTCACGTTCCGCAACCCGAAGACGATTCGCCCCGACCTCCTGAACCTGAACGGCGCCTGCTGGATCGTCCACGAGGACGACCAGGGGGGCGGCCGCATCAGCAACCTGGTCATCGACAGCACGACCATCGGTCGCCTGACGCTGAACAGCAACCAGCCGCAGCTGCGCGACCTGACCTTCGACGTCCGCGCCGAGGTCGACTCGTCCCAGCTCACCGGTATCCCGGTGGACATCGCGTTCGACAACCTGACCAACCTGTCGGTCTACACGAACAACTGGAACCTCGCTTTCAGCCCGGGAACGCCGGTCTCGGTGATCGGGAAGAGTGGAGCGAAGCTCGCCAACGGCGTGCCGCTCCCGACCAACTCGCCGAGCTACATGTTCCTGTCCGTGCCGAACTCGAACGAGGGCCCCGGCGTCCTCGACGTGATCGACATCAACAACGGCCTGCAGCGCTTCGACACGAATGCGTTCCTGCCCGGTACCCAGTCCATCCAGGTCCCCGGCGCCAGCCGCCTGGCGGACTACTTCAAGCAGTGAGCTCCAGCTAGCTCGCGTCGACGCCTCCCGGTGAACTCCGACTCCCCCAAACCCCCCTCCGGGCCCCGCACCGGGACCCCCATCAGGCACAAGGATTCGCGATGAAGTTCCGTATTTCCGCCAGTGTGATCGGCAGTGCGTTGATCCTCGGAGCCTGCGGCGGCGGCGGTGGTAGTGGCAGCGGTGCGGCGGCCAGCATGTCCGTCGAGGAGGTCGCGCACGGATTCGGCTTGCTCGTCCCGCACTCGATCTTCGTCCCGAACGCCAACGGCTTTCCGACGCAGCAGCTCGTCACGATCACGGACCTCGACGACCTGATCGACAACGTGACGCTGACGAACCCCGTGCTCCCGCCGGCCACATGGCCGATGGGCGCGCTGCTCCCGAACGGAGATCAGGGCAACCACTTCATCTACGCCCGCTTCAACCAGTCGATCGACGTCGACTCGGTGCTGGACCCCTCTCCCTCGGGGCAGGCCAACTCCGGCCTGAAGGGAACCATCACGGTCGTGGCGATCGACCCGGTCAGCGGGTCGTCCATCCCCGTGAAGGGGCGTGCGTTCATCGGCGGTCAGACCTACGCAGGCGGCGCCGTCGGCTCTCCGCCGCAGCTGACGCTGCAGCCCTGGATCGTCGCGGGTCCGGGCGGCTCGCCGGTGGCGAACGCGGCGGTCGACAACAACGGCGACGGCTTCGCCGACGGGCTCGGATTCCCGGGCACGGAGAGCGCGCTCGGCTTCCAGGGACAGGAAGTCCTCACGCAGCCCTCGACGTTCGTCTTCGTGGCCGACACGGACGGGAATCTGCAGACCCACGAGACCTTCCCGAGCGGCCGCCAGATCAAGCTCTCCGTCGAGCTGGAGGTGCGGGGCGCGAACGGCGCCCAGGTCGAGGAACGCGCCGTGGCGAGCACGACCGTCGGACCCGACGTCGTGCCGCCCGAGGGGCGCGTGACCGATCCGCTGAACACGTCCTTCGACGTCGATCCCCTGACGACGGTCACCGTGGAGTTCACCGAGCCGGTGCAGCCGCTCTCGGTCGGCCCGCTGCCCAGCCCCAACCCGCCGCAGATCAGCTCGGCCATCACGATCTCGTTCGGCCCGGGAGCGCAGAGCGTGATCGTGCCGTTCCAGGCGCTGCCGATCAGCGCACTCGACTTCTCGACCTACACGCTGACGCCGGCGTTCAACTTCCCCGGCTCGGGTCCCGACCTGTTCCAGTGCGGGACGTTCAACCGCATCCAGGTCGACATCAACCCCAACCAGACCCAGGACATGGTCCTGAACCTGAACCAGGCGGCCGTGCAGACCGAGTTCTTCACGGGCGAGGGGCCCGGCCTGGTCAACGCCCCGGTCACGCCGGACGCGATCTACGTCGCCCGGACGGGCGCCCTTCCCGGTGTGTCGATCATCGACCTCAACGGCTTCGGCGCCTCCACGGGAGATCCGACCTTCGACCCGAACAACGTCGTCGAGGGCAACTCGAACTACCCGAACAACCCCAACGTCCTGCTGCAGGGCACGCTGATGCGGCCGCCGCTCGTGGTCGGCTCGTGCACGATCGACGGTGGGTCCGCGGGCGTGTTCACGCTGACGCGGGACAGCGCGCTCGAGGACCTGCTGGTCAAGCCGCCGCTGATCACGTCGGTGGGCGAGATGATGGTCGGCCGGAGTCTCGACCAGGTCTTCAACAACGGCCAGGAGCCCACCGGCTGCCAGTCGGGCGGCGGCAACCTGTGTGCGATCAACGGCCTCAAGAACGTGCGCGCCACGGTGAACACGCAGGGCAACCTGATCCCGGCCACCGGCGCGAACGCCGGCGGCGCGGTCGTGGCGTCGATTCCCGGCGGATCGAACCCGGTCAGCTGGGGCCCGCACCCCAACCCGCCGCCGCTGGTGTTCCCGCCGCTGTGCCTGGCCCCGTTCATCGGCGGGCAGGAGACCTCGTCCTTCGAGAACGTCCTGCCTCCGCCGGCCGGTCCGCTCCTGACGAACCTGCTGGTGCCCGGGGACCCCTTCGGGAACCCGAACCTCGACATTCCTCCCAGCGGTCTCCTGTCTCGCGTGCAGAACGCCTTCTTCGAGGGGCCGGGTGTCCCCGGCCAGCCGATCGGCTCCTGCGCCCAGTACCAGATTCGCCAGCAGGTCGGCCACTTCCTGTACATGATCGACCGCGCCCGCGGCGAGCTCGTGATCTTCAACAGCAACCGCATGACGGTCCTCGACCGCATCGAGCTGCCCGATCCGACGTCGCTGGCCATGGGGCCGAACCTGAACTTCCTGGCCGTCACGAACCAGAACGCGGACTCGGTGTCGTTCGTCGACATCAACCCCGGGTCCTCGACGTTCCACCGCGTCATCAAGACGACCATCGTCGGCCGTGGACCGCGCGGGATCGCGTGGGAGCCCGGGAACGAGGACATCCTGGTCTGCAACGAGGACGAGGGCACCGTCACCATCATCTCCGCTCACGACCTGAACATCCGCAAGGTCGTCAGCGGGCAGCTGACCAACCCCTTCGAGCTGGCCGTGACGACGCGCCAGTCGAACCACGGGTTCTTCCGCAACGTCTACTTCGCGTGGATCCTGAACCGTGACGGTCGCGTCGCGCTCTACGAGTCGGGCCCCGACGGCGTGAACGGCTGGGGCTTCGACGACGTCATCGGCGTGGCTCCCTTCACGTTCACCAACCCGAAGGCCATCCAGCCCGACCCGCTGAAC
>CAYGPA010000527.1:0-3688 GCA_964351535.1 uncultured Planctomycetaceae bacterium | reverse complement strand
GCTGACGCACCAGACGCTCGACGAGCTCCGCGCGGCGGCTGGAGATGGCCCTCATTCCTCCCACAGTCCCCGGGAGGCGCCTCCGGTGGCAAGAGATCGATCAAAACTCACGGGCGGACGGGGATCCGTGTTGCCGTTCGGGCCGTCGACGGCCGCAGGTCCCGGGGGCGGCGCGATCCGGGCTCGGAGCCCGGCCGCGGAGGCCCCGGGTCGCGGGGCGGGCCGATCCCAGGGCCAAGACCCCTCGGCGAGGCGTGGGATCCCCGGCTGCGATGCCCTGTACGAGTCGCCGGCGCGTCCGACCTCATGGAACCCCCGGTCCGTCCCGGGGAGCCGTTCGTCAGGGCACCGGCTCGAGCAGCACGCCGTGGCGCGAGTCGTTGGCGGTGACGCGGGCCACGGCCAGGACGTCGACGGGGGCCCGGTGCTCCAGGGGCTTGCCGGGTTCGGCGCGGGCGTAGAGGAACACGTCGTAGACGCCCGGGAGGCAGTCCTCGAAGCGGAACGAGCCGTCGGGGTCGGGGCGCGCGTAGGCCGCGTGGCGGCCGTCGGCGTCCTCGAGGCCGACCAGGGCGGTCGAGAGGTTCGCGCCGGCGGCGCTGCCCGAGATCGTGACGAGCTCGGGAAGCGGGACCTCGAGGGCTTCTTCGGGGAGCGAGACGCGCAGCGCGACCTCCTCACCGTGCCGCTCGGCGCGGGCCAGGACGCTGGCGCCGATGGGCAGGTGGAACACGGGCGGGGTCTCGTCGTCGCGGCGCAGCGTCAGCTTGCGCGACCACAGGTCGGAGAAGCCGGGGGCGGAGCTGGCGCGGACGTCGACGGTCCACTCCTCGCCGGTCGCGGGGAAGATCGGCCGGAGGACGACCCGCGCGGCCGGCTCCAGGCGCAGGCGCAGGTCCTGGTCGCGCAGCTCGGTCAGCTCGATCAGTGCGGACGAAGCGAAGCACGTCGTGTCGCCGGAGCCGGCGCTGGCCACGACGCGGACGGAGCCGCCGCGCAGCTCCCACGGCAGCTCGCCGGAGAACGCGCCGCGCTCGTCGGTCTCGAGGGCTCCGATCTCGATCGAGGCCAGGAGGCCCGGCGCCCCCGTGCCCGCGGAGTACACGCGCACGGTGCCCGTCTCGCCCGGCGGCAGGCCGGTGAGGAAGCCCTGGACGCGGACCTCGTCGGGATCCTCGTCGCGGATCGGGACGCGGGCCAGGCGCACTTCGTGGACCTCCTCGCCGCGCTCCTGGTACCAGGTCGCGTAGCCCAGTCGGCGCTCGAGGGACCGCTGGTAGTCGTAGCCCTTCAGCGCGAGCGAGAGCTGCACGGGCTGGAGCCCGCGGCTCGCGCGCGGGACGGAGGCGATCCCGTCGCGGCTGGTCTCGACGAGGATCTCCGTCCGCGCCGCGTCGGCGTAGCGCACGCGGACCTCGACGCCCGTGAGCGCGTGGCGCGAGTCCACGCCGGGAACACCGCTCTCGTAGACGAAGATCTCTTTCGACGCCGTCGCGTCGAGGATCAGCGGCGTGACCTCGTCGCGCACCGCGCGGACGTAGGGCTTCTCCTCGTGCCAGCCCGTGGCGAGCGCGTCGCGCTGCAGCGGGTCCAGCGGGCCGTGCGCCGGGCGCGGGATGCGCACCGCGGTGCGCTGCAGGCGACCCAGGCGCATGCGGTAGCCCACCTTGTCGGCGTACAGCAGGACCTCGCCCTCGGGGGCGACGAGTTCGAAGTGACCGTTCTCGTCGGAGAGGGTCGGCGGGAAGTCGATCGATGCTCCGTCGGCGAGCGTGGCGTGCACCGACGCGCCGGCGAGCGGCCGCGCCTGAGCGTCGACGACGACGCCCTTGACCACGCGCGGCGTGCGCAGCTGGAGCGCGGGCAGCTCGCGGTCGACGCGCGGCACGGAGACGCGCACGACGGTGGTGGAGAGCCCGGGCACCACGACGGCGACGGCGAGCTCGCCGACGAAGTCCTCGTCCGGTTCGGACACGTAGTACGTGCCCTTCCACGTCGTCTTGGTCGCGAATCCCGCCCAGGCGCGCTGGGGCAGCATGCGCAGGTGCGTCTTCTCGTCGGTCGTGGGCTGCGTTCCGAAGCGGGGGCGCGGAGTCTCGACGTACCAGCCCACGACCTCGACGCCCGCCGCGGGGTTGCCGTCGCGGTCGAGCACGGTGCCGGCGTACCCGCGCGCGGGGCGCAGGGGCAGGGCCTTGCGCACGACGCGCTCGGTCTCCGCCAGGAACAGGTTGCGCGGCTGGAAGCCGGGGACGGTGACGCGCAAGGCGCTGAGGTCGACCTCCGCCGGCAGCGTCAGGGCGACGAAGCCCGCGTCGTCGCTCGTGCCCGTGGTGTGCCAGTCGGTCGTGGAGACGGTCGCCGAGCGCTGGGCGACGGGGACGAGGTCGGGCCAGCGCGCCAGCTCGAGCTCGAGCGTGCGCGAGCCGTCGGGCATCGTCTCGACGTCGTCCGGGTCGGCCAGGGCGAGCGCCTCGGGCTCGGGCCGGGACGCGTCGAGCTGCGGCGCGTCGGGGATCGAAGGAGCTCCGGCGCGTTCGGTCAGGACGCGAAGGTCGACGGGCGCGGGCTGCGGGGTCCGCGCGACCGTTCGGAGCGTGGTGTGGCGGCGCAGGGCGGGGTGGAACGCGAGCAGGACCACCGCGGCGCAGACGATCAGGATCCAGGCAACGGTCCGCGGGTCGAGGTCGAGCAGTCGCGAACCGCGTCTCATCAGCGCCCCTGGACCCAGACCCGGATCAGCCCGGTCCCGCCCTCCAGGTTCTCGAGGGCCTTGCCCACGATGGAGCCGGGAGGAGCGCAGTCCGGGTCGGCCCAGCGCGCGTGGCCGAGGCGCCCGGCCGAGGCCAGCAGATCGCCGGCGCGAATCGGGTGCGGACCGGCGTCCACGAGGCAGAAGACCTGCCCCGCGAGCGCGACGGCCTGTTCGCCGGCCGCGCCCGTGCGTCCGAAGGTCATCGCGGGCTCGAGGTCGCCCGCGGAGCTGACGATGCCGAGGGCGCCGGTGTCGTAGGCCTCCGCGCACGGAGCGACACGCGGACCCAACTCGTCGGAGTCGACGACGCGAACGACTTGACCGGGCATCAGGACGTGTCCAGGCGCGGGGCGCACGGTCTCCGCGAGGTCGCCGCCGCCGCCCAGCACCTCCACGGTACGTCCGCGGCCGTCGCGAATCCACAGCACGCCGTCCCCGTCGGAATCGGTGGTCATGCTGATCCGGCGCTCGCCGTTCCCGTCCATGAGGCTGAGGTGACCCGCGCCGTTCTCGGCCAGGGTCGTGATCATGAAGAGTTCGTTGCCGTCGCGGTCGAACGTGCCCAGGAACCCGGCGTCGCCGCCCTTCGACGAGCCCGCGAGCACCTGGCGCGAGCCGTCGGCGCCGTACAGGCGCATGGCGCCGTGGCCCTCCTCGTCATAGCTGGTGTGCACCACGCGCGCGCCGGCCTCGTTGAAGACGCGCATGTGGCGCGCGGCCAGATCGGGGTACAGCGTGGACGGGGCCAGCTCGACGCCGTTGGAGTCGGGCAGCGCGCGCTCGAGCGCGGAACGAACGGAGGCGATCGCGGCCTCGTTGGCAGCGATGCGGGTGACGATCTCCTCCGACGGGGATGCGACGAGAGACGGGTCCGCGCCGTCCCCGTCGACGATCGCGGTCGTCGGGATCGCCGTCTCGAGGCGATCGACGTCG
>CAYGPA010000526.1:0-3695 GCA_964351535.1 uncultured Planctomycetaceae bacterium | reverse complement strand
GGCGGGCTCGTCGAGTTTCTCCGGCTGTTCGCGACACTCTCGCGCGCCCGCGCGGTCATCCCCCTGGGGGGCGGGGGCCGCGCCTGGCGTGAACGCATTTCCCTCACGGGTGCGCAAGGAACTCTCGTTCCGGGAACTCCTTGGCGCTCGCCGCGCGCGGCTCGGAACCTCGCCACGGACGGAAGTCCTTGATTCGTAGCCGTTTGAAGCCCGTCGGCGCGGCTTGGCACCGACCTTGCTCCTCGGCGAGGCGATGGATGACTTCAGCAGTCACCGTTCCTTGGAAGCCATCGGCGGGTCGCCAGGTGTCGTGCGGCCCGCCGGCTCTTCCCCCTCGTCCGCGGTCGACCGCGACGCGGAGGGGAGAGGCGCGCGCTTCGCGGAACGTCTTCGCGCGAACGAGCTCTCGGAGCCCGGCGCGGGGCGTTTCGACGAGCCCGCGGCCCGGCCGGCCGAGGAACCCCGGCCGCGCAGCGCCGAGGCCGACGAGCGCGCTCCCGACGCGAGCGAGCGCCGCCGCGGCGAGGAGGCTCGGCGCGCCGAGGTGAACCCGTCCGAGAGGCCGTCGGGCGCGGACGCCGCCGGCGAACGAGCGGACGAGACCTCGAGCCTCGGGGACGACGAACTCGCCGACGCCGGCGTGGACGCGGGCGCGGACTCGGACGTCGCGGCGGAGGACGAGCTCGATGAAGAGGGCGTTCCGTCGGAGGCGCCGCCGCCTGAAGTCGCCGCCGGTGACGAGGGCACCGACGCATCGCACGACGTCGACACACCGCCGGCCGATGCCGACGGAACCCTGATCCAGAGCCTGCCCGGGCCCGCGCCGGTCGTGGCCGCCGCTTCGGCCTTCGCGGCCGGTGCGAAGGCGTCGGTGAGCGCAACGCCGGTCGCGGGCCAGCCGAACGTCGACGGGGCCGCCAGCTCGCAGGCGATCGCCGCATCCGGCGGAGCCGAAGGGGGCGCGCACGGACAGCCGCGCGACTCCGAGGCGCGCGCCGACTCCGGGACCGAGACCTTCGCGGACGCCTTCGAAGCGCTCGCCTCGACCGCGACGGCGGAGGGTCCGGGGGCGGAGATCCGCAGTGCCTTCTCCGTCACCGACGTCGCGGCTCCGTCGGCGGGTGACGGCGTCGCGCCGACGCCGACGAGCTCCGTTCCCCTGGGCCCCCAGGCCGTCCAGTCCCCGGCGGCGGGCGCTCCGGCGTCCGCGGAAGCCGGCGGCTTCATCGAGACGCGCCTGGCGGACGTCGAGCGCGCGGCCGCGATCCTGGATCAGGTGCGGGTGCACCTGCGGCCCGGAACGCGCGAAGCGACGCTGTCGCTCGAGCCCGAGAGCCTGGGCCGACTGCGCGTTCGCGTGCAGGTCCACGACGGGAAGTTGACCGCCGAGCTGCGGGTCGAGCGTCCCGAGGCCTTCGCGGCGCTGGAGAAGCACATGCCCGAGCTGCGCGCGGCCTTCGCCGACAGCGGAATCGAGACCGAACGCCTCGAGGTGAAGCTCGGGTTCGAACACGGCGACACGAGCGCGGAGCGCGAAGGCGCGCCGCGCCAGGGCGCTTCGAACGGAGGCCGCGAGCGCGGCGAGAACGCGGACCTTCCGGCCTGGTCGCCGAGCGCCCTGCGCGACCGCCTGGCCCACCGAATCACCGATCGCGGCGTCGACACGTACGCCTGAACCGAAAGCAGCCCCATGGAAATCCCCGGCATCGAATCCAACGACCCGATCTTCGGCGCGACCCCCGACCAGGCCGCCGATCTCGACAAGGACGCGTTCCTCAACCTGCTGGTCGCCCAGCTGAAGGCGCAGGATCCGCTCTCGCCGACGGCGAACGAGGAGATGATCGCGCAGCTCGCGCAGTTCTCGTCGCTCGAGCAGATGGAGGACCTGAACGACAACATCCTCGGGATGACCGTTCTGCAGCAGAACAACGCGCTGCTCGAGCAGCTCGTCAGCGGCAGCGCCCTGATCGGCAAGTCCGTCGAGTACATCGACCCCGAGACCGGCGAGCCGTCGTCCGGCGAGGTCAACTCGGTCAAGGTCGAGGACGGCCTGGCGGTCCTGAACATCGGAGGTCAGGACGTCCCGCTCGCCAACGTCACGGAGGTCACGGGCGACGCAGGAACCGGCGGCTCCAGCGACTCGGGTGATTCCGGCGACTCCGGCGACTCGGACGACTCGGGCGGCGGAGACGACTCCGGCGGCTCGGACGACTCCGGCCAGTAGGCACACGCATCCAACGCTCTCTCTCTTTCCCCCTCTCTCCTTCGCACCCTCTTCTCGGACAGGTCTCCCATGGTCAGTAGTCTCTTCACGGCACTCAGCGGACTGAAGACGCACCAGGATTGGCTGGGCGTGATCGGCAACAACCTGGCGAACTCGAACACGCCCGGTTTCAAGTCGTCGCGCGCGGTGTTCTCGGATCTCTTCAGTCAGACCCTGCGCTTCGCGTCCCAGCCGCAGACGACGACGGGTGGCCGCAACCCCGTCCAGGTCGGGCTCGGAACGCAGATCGCCGACGTCACGCGCAACATGAACCAGGGAGCCTTGACGGCGACGGGGCGCCCGTTCGACCTGGCGATGAACGGGAACGGCTGGTTCGTGGTCAGCGACGGCGCCTCGAACTTCTACACGCGCGTCGGTACGTTCGGTCTCGACGCCTCCGGGACGCTGGTGGACCAGCGCACCGGCTTCCAGGTGATCGGGACGGACAACCAGCGCATTCAGCTCGACACGACCTCGAACTTCCCGCCCTCGCCGACGACCACGGTCGACTTCACGGGCAACCTGCCCGCCGTCGTGACCGGTCCGCTCGCGCAGGTGCAGACGACCTCCTCCGGGCTCATGGAGGGCACGCCGGCGCAAATGGCGGGCACGCTGACCGAGCCGTTCGACATGACGGCCGGGACGTTCTCGATGGAGATCATCGCGAACGGCGGCGCGCCGATGACGCTCACGATGGGGCCGGGAACGTTCCTGGCCGCGGACGTCGCCAACGCGGTCAACGCGCTCGGCGCCGGGGTCACGGCGACCTCCGTCGGAGGTCAGGTGCAGCTGCAGACCGACAGGACCGGCGCGAACACGAGCGTGCGCGTGCTCTCCGGCCCAGCGGGCCTCGACCTGGCCGCGGTCGTCGGACTGGACGGCCAGCCGCTGATGACGGGCACCGAGTTCACCGCGACGGGCACGAGCGACCTGAACCTGCTCTCGAGCAACCTGACCGACTACGTCAGCGGCGATCTGATCGACGTCTCCGGCGTGGACACCGACGGCTCGCAGGTCAGCGCCTCCTTCCGGTACGGAATCGACGGAACGACGGTTTCCGACCTGGTGAACTACATCGACGGTCTGTACGCGAACGCCACCGCGGCGTTCGACGCCGCGACCGGTCAGATCTCGCTCACGGCGAACCAGACCGGCCCCACGAGCCTGTCCCTGGCGCTCACGGAGCCCACGACGCCGTTCAAGACGAACTGGGCCCAGCACGCGGTGACGACGACGACGGCCGGCACCGGTCCGGACACCGTGGTGGGGTCGATCGAGATCTACGACCCCGCGGGTACCGCGCACTCGATGACGTTCACGTACGAGCGCCAGGCCAACGGGAGCTGGAACGTCATTCCGTCCATGGACCCGGCCGACGGCACCGTGCTGTCGCCGCCGATCACCGGGTTGACCTTCAACGACAACGGCTCGA
>CAYGPA010000525.1:0-3704 GCA_964351535.1 uncultured Planctomycetaceae bacterium | reverse complement strand
CGTCTTCGCCGATCCATACGGCAGGCTGCTGCGGGGCCGGCGCCCGCAAAGCACCGGCAGACACCGAGTTGAGCCGTTTCGATCTACGCGTCATGAAGAGTCCGGGCCAGGGGGCTGAGGGGAGCGACGACCGGGGCGCGCGCGCCTTCCCGCCGATCGGGCGATTCCACGGCGCGAGGCCGTCCCGTGCAAGGCTCCCGGACAGACTGGGTTGCGTGTGGGATTCCCCGGAGCGGACCGCCGGATCCCGTGTAGCCGGGCCAACCTGGAGCCTTCCACTCCCCGATCGAGGGTCTGCGCCCCCCCGCCGGCCGAGGTGAGCCCCGCCCCCGGGGACGGCTCGAGCGGCCCGGGACCGGACCGCGGAGCGGCCTCGACGGCGAGCCGGAGTCGCTCAGCTGCGCATCGAATCGTAGAGCACGACCCCCAGGCTCCCGAAGAAGAGGACCGGGAGCCACGTCGCCACCACGGGGCCGACGGCCCCCTCGGTTCCGGAGGTGCGCGCGACGAAGTCGGCGGCGAAGTAGAACAGGCACAGGAGGCAGCCGAGGACCAGACCCTCGGTCCCCTTGCCGCGGCCCAGGCGGAAGAGGAAGGGCAGCGCCACGAGCAGCAGCACGAGGTTGGCCATCGGGAAGCTGAGCTGGTACTGCAGCAGCGTCTGCCACTTCACGTTGTCGGGGTCGCGGCGGGCGAGCTCGCGGACCTCGGCGAAGGAGAGGTCCATCGGGGCCGTGTCGGCCTTGTGCGCCACGAGTACGTCGCGCGGCGTGAACTCGATGCCGCGCAGGCGTTCGATGGCCGTGGGCACGATCGCCTCGCGCCCCACCTCCTCGATGCGCCCGCCCGAGAGCTGCCAGCCGGTCGCCTCGCTGTCCTCGTCGAACTGGACGAACACGCCGCGTTCCGCGGTGATGCTCTGCCAGACGCCGTCCTCCAGGATCGTGGCCTGGACGTCCTCGACCATCGCGATCGGCGGATCCCCGGTCGCGGGATAGAAGCGCCCGAGCCGGATCACGTTGCCGGCGCGGTCGCGCAGCCACTGGTCCTCGAACACGCGCACGTGGCGCCGGTTCTCGAGGAGGTCGTGTACGTAGTCCCGCTGCAGCCCGATGGTGCGCGTGGCGCCCTCGCGCATCGCGAACATCCCCGCCCCCGCGAGGACGCCGCCGAAGAGCACCGGCAGGAGCAAGCGGTGCGCGCTGACTCCGGCCCCCAGGACGGCCACGATCTCGTTGTTCTTGCGCAGCCGCGTCGCGGTGAACATGCCCGCGATCACCGTGACGAAGGGCGCGACCTGCAGGAAGAGGAACGGGATGTTCAGCACCCAGAAGCGCAGCGCGAGCAGCGTGGGTGCCTTGCCGCCGTCCTCCCACGGCTCGAGGTACTCGATCTTGCTGGCCAGGTCGAGGATGACCATGAGGCCCACGACCAGCAGGAAGGCCGTGGCGTACGAGGCCAGGAAGAGCGAACCGACGTAGCGGTCCACGCGGCCTCCGATGCGTAGACGGCCGAGCCTCATCGCCACAACCCGCGTCGACAGAGCACCGCGCCCACGAGGAACCCGATCGAGCTCGGGAACCAGGCGGCGACGGCCGGCGAGACCGCCTCGAGGTCCATCAGGAGCCGCGGGGCGCGCACGGAGAGCACGTAGTACGCCAGGGCGTAACCCACTGCCGAGGCCAGAGCTCCGAGCTGCGTGCCGCGCCGCAGCAGGATGCCCGTCGGAACGCCGAGGGCCAGGAACATGAAGTAGACGAAGCCGAGCGCCAGGCGCTCGTGCACGTGGAAGTGGAGCTGACTCACGAGTGCGGGGTTGTCCGCGTACACCCCGCTGCGCAGCGATTCGCGGATCTCGCCGTTGGTCATGTACTTGCCGGCGATGCGCTTGGAGCGGTCCGCCGGGAAGAGCTTCTCCAGGTTCACGCGCACGGTCGGGTGCTCGCTCTGGAAGTCGATGTTGCCCTTGACGGTCCGCGCGTTGTGCATGGCGATCGTCAGGGTCTTGCCGGCCTCGACCTCGAAGCGCGCCTCGTCCGCCACGAGCGTGCGCTCGCCGCCGTCGTCCCCGCCCGGGACGTGGATCAGAACGTCGTAGAACGTGTCGTCGACGCGCAGGCGACCGGAGATGTAGAAGCGGCCGATGCGCAGCTCCGTACGGCCCGGCGCCAGGTTCTGGAAGGCGCCGACCATCGACTGCTTGAGGTAGCTGCGCTGGGCCAGCTTGAGGCGCGGGCTGACGTTCGCGGCGAGCCACCACGTGCCGACTCCGAACAGCGCGGCGAAGAGGATCGGCACGAGCAGCACGCGCAGCGGGTGCATGCCGGCCATGCAGATCGCGGTCCACTCGTTGTCCGCCGCGAGGCGGCCGTAGGTCGCCACCAGGGCCAGCAGGAAGCCGATCGGCACCAGGTACGGCACGAGCTCGACCGCCACCATCGGCAGGTAGCCGAAGATGGCCTGCAGACCGACACTGCCCAGCTTCTGCACCGCCCCGACCACGATGCCCGGCACGGCGATGAAGGCCATGCCGCCGACCGCGAAGGCGATGGCCATGCCGAGCTGCCGGAAGATGTAGAGCTGCAGCGTCACGCCGCTGTAGTCTGCGGTTCGACGTGCCTGATTCCGAGCCTCCGCCTCATCCCCGCGACCCCGGCGATGTCTCTCGGGACGTCCGGGTCCTGAAAGCGAGCCGCGCGCGCCAGGTGCGGCTCGAGGAGCGCGCCGGCGTCGCGCCGCGCGTCGTGAAGCGCTTCGCGAGTCCGGGTCCGATCGCGCGCGTCCTCGACGGCCGCCGAGCGGGGCGCGAGCTCGAGATCCTGGAGCGCCTGTACGCCGCGGGACTCCCGGTGCCCGAGCCGTTCGGCCGGGCCCGCGTCGCCGGCGGACACGAGGTCTCGATGGCGTGGATCCCGGCGGCCAGGAGCCTCGCGGAGCTCCTCTCCGCCCCGGGTGTCGAGGGGGTCGCCGGGGACGCGCTGCCGGTCGGGCTGGCCCGCGCACTCGGCACCGCGCTCGCCGGCCTGCACGCCGCCGGGCTCGATCACCCCGACCTGCACCCGGGCAACGCGCTGGTCGACGCGGCGGGTCGCGTGACGGCGATCGACTTCCACTCGGCGCGCCTGCGAACCCGCCTGGGCCCCGACGTGCTGCGGCGCGACCTCCTGCGGCTGGCGGCCGGCCTGCGCGAGCGCATGCCGCCGGCGCTGCGGCGGCGCGCGTTCGCGAGCTGGCTCCGCGCGCTCCCGGAGAGCCTGCGCGCCTCCCTCGGCGACCCCGGCCGACTCGCGGCCGAGATCGAGGTGGAGGCGCGCGCGCAGCGGCTGCGCACCGCCTGGAAGCGGCGCCTGCGCTGGACGCGCCCGAGCGGAGTCTGCAGGCCGTTCGAGACCCACGGCCTGCGCGGGTTCGCGCGCAGCACCCTCGCGCCGGAGGCCCTCGCTTGGCTCGCGGAGACGGCGGGCGCCGCCGCGACCGAGCGCGGGGAGGTGGCGTCGCTTCGGACCAGCGGTGAGCCCCTCGTCCCGCGGGCCCTCGCGGGCGCGGAGCTCCGGGTCCTGCGCGCGGACGAGCCGCGGGTGCGCGCGAGCGTGTTCGCCGCGGCGCGCCTGGAGGAGCACGCCGTCGCCGCGGCGCGCACGCTCGCCTGGACGCCGCGCTGGGCCGTGTTCGAGCTCCCGCGCGCGGAGGCGCCGGGCACCGCG
>CAYGPA010000524.1:0-3730 GCA_964351535.1 uncultured Planctomycetaceae bacterium | reverse complement strand
CGGGGAAGCTCGCGAGGCTCAGGGCACTGATCGGCCGGCCCCCCATCGCGTAGACGTCGGACAGCGCGTTCGCGGCCGCGATCGCGCCGTAGAACCACGGGTCGTCGACGACCGGCGGGAAGAAGTCGACCGTCTGGACGAGCCCGAGGCGCACCCCGGCGGGCAGACCGTCTCCCTCCCCCAGCACGACGACTCCCGCGTCGTCGAAGCTCTGGGGTCCCACGACCAGGCGGTCGTCGACCTGGGATCCGATGCCGCGCAAGACCTGCGCGAGCCGCCCCTGGGGCAGCTTGCCTGCTCAGCCGGCGCAGGCGGCGTAGTCGGTCAGTCGTCGAGAATCGTGCTCGTACACGCCCGCAGCATAGCGGCGGGGCGTGGGAGGCGCATGCGCCGCGCATCGATGGCGCGCGGCTCCCGCGAAGCGGGCCGTGCACCAGCCGGACGCGCGCCTCGCGCGCCCGCGACGAAAAATCCCGCCCACCCCCGGACCCCCCACCCTCCCAGGGGGCTCTGAGGACTGCCCCGACTACGAATCGGTTGCAGGATTTTCGCGATCTTCCGGTCGCGCGCCCATCACCCCCCGGCACGCCGCCACCACGAGCTCCTCCTCGCCGGGGAGCAACGTGCGCGGATCCAGCAGCACGCCACCGTCCTTCACGCGCACGAACACCGCCGGCTCGGCGCGGCGCAGCCGCAGGGCCAGTTCGTCGGGACCCAGCCCGTCCGCGCGGACTCTCACGACGGTCGTCGGCAGGGTCACGCCCGGCGCGCTGCCGCTGCCGGGCTGGGACTCGCCGGGCTCGGTCGCGGCGCGCAGGCCGGGCAGCGCGTCGAGGTCGCGCGCGAGATGCGCCGCGGCGGTCGCGAGGTCCTCGGGCGTCCGCGCCAGGGCGCGGCGGGCGGGCAGCTCGTCGGCGCGGCCGGCGAGGAAGAGCTCGAGCGTGCGCTCGAGCGCGCACAGCGTGGTCTTGTCCAGGCGCAGGGCGCGGTACATCGGGTTGGAGCGCAGGGCGTGCACGCGCTCGGCCGAGCCGAGCAGGAGGCCGGCCTGCGGTCCGCCGAAGAGCTTGTCGCCCGAGAACAGGACGACGTCGACGCCGCTCGCCAGCGCGGCCTCGACGCGCGGCTCGGCGTCCAGCCCCGCCGGCGTGGACCCTCCCGGGCCGGAATAGAGGCCGGAGCCCAGGTCGAACGCGGTGGGCACGCCGAACTCGGATCCGAGCGCGGCGAGCTCCTCGGCGCCGGTCTCCTCCACGAAGCCCTCCATGCGGAAGTTGCTCGTGTGCACCTTCATCAGGAGGCCCGTCTCGGGACCGATCGCCGCGCGGTAGTCGGCGATGCGCGTGCGGTTCGTGGTGCCGACCTCGCGCAGGCGCACTCCGGCGCGCTCCATGACGTCGGGGATGCGGAACGAGCCGCCGATCTCGACCAGCTCGCCGCGCGAGAGGATCACTTCCCGATCGCGCCCGAAGGTGTTCAGCACGAGCATCACGGCCGCGGCGTTGTTGTTGACGGCGATCGCGGCCTCGGCGCCCGTGAGGCGGCGCACGAGCTCGGAGGTTCGGTCGTCGCGGCGGTTGCGCTGGCCGGTCTCGCGGTCGACTTCGAGCACGCAGTAGCTCGCGCCGACCTCGGCCGCGGCGCGGGCGGCCTCGGGGTGCCAGGGGGCGCGGCCGAGGCCCGTGTGCAGCACGATGCCCGTCGCGTTGACGACGCGTCGAACGCCCCGGCGGGCGTCGACCGCGGCGGCCGCGGCGACCGCGCCGACCAGCTCGCCGCGGGCGAGGCGCGCGGAGAGCTCCTCGGCGTCCAGCTCCCCGGCGAGGATCGCGGCCCGCCAGCCGTCGACGGCGCCGCGCGCGAGCTCGAGCAGCAGGGCGCGCGGGCAGTCGCCGGCCAGGGCAGCCAGCTCGGGGGCTCCCAGGAGCTCGTCCACCGACGGCAGCAGGCGGTACGCGGCCGCGGGACTCGCGGCGTCTTCTCGTCGACCCATCACGACGAGTGTCCCCCAACGATGCCGGGCATACAATCCGCGCCTTGAACCCGCGCTGGAAGATTCGCCCGATCGATTCCGAGCAGGTGCGCCGCGTCGTCCGGCAGCACGGCGTGCCCGACGTCGTGGCCGCGCTGCTGGTCGCGCGCGGGAACGGGGACCCCGGCGAGGCGGGCCGCTTCCTCGACGCCGGCCTGCGGGCGCTGCACGACCCCGGGCTGCTTCCGGGCATGGACGCCGCGGCCGAGCGCCTGATGCGCGCGGCGCGGGACGGCGAGAAGGTCCTGATCCACGGCGACTACGACGTGGACGGCGTGACGGGGACGACGATGCTGACGCGGCTCCTGCGCTCGCTCGGCGCGCCGGTCGACTGGCACATCCCGCACCGCCTGAACGACGGCTACTCGTTCGGCGACCACTCGCTCGAGGCCGCCGAGCGCAGCGGCGCGCGCGTGGTCGTCAGCGTCGACAACGGCACCTCTGCGCACGAGACGATCGCCGCCCTGCGCGCGCGCGACGTCGACGTGATCGTCACCGACCACCACGAGCCGCCGCGCGGCCCGCTGCCCGAGGCGTTGGCGATCGTGAACCCGAAGGTCGGGCCGAACGAGTACCCCTTCCGCGAGCTGTGCGGCGCCGGCGTGGCGTTCAAGCTGTGCTGGGCGCTCTGCCAGGCCGCCTCGCAGGGTCGCAAGGTCCGCGAGGAGCACCGCGAGTTCCTACTGGAGGCCACGGCCTACGTGGCCATCGCCACGGTCTGCGACGTCGTTCCGCTGATCGACGAGAACCGCGTCCTGGCGCGGCGCGGACTGCTGGCTCTCGAGCGCACGGCGAATCCGGGGCTGCGCGCGCTGCTCGACGTCTGCGACCTCGGCGGGCGCACGCTGGTCGCCGAGGACGTCGGCTTCAAGGTCGGTCCGCGCATCAACGCCGCCGGCCGTCTCGCGGGGGCGCACAAGGCGGTCCACCTGCTGCTCGCGACGACACCCGAGCGCGCGCGCGAGCAGGCGCGCGAGCTGGACGAGCTGAACACGAAGCGCCGGGCGATCGAAGCCGAGCTGCTCGAGGAAGCCCGCCGCGCCGCCGCGCCCTTCGCCGACCCCGAGCGACACCCCGTGCTGCTCCTCGCCGGCCAGGGCTGGCACCAGGGCGTCGTCGGAATCGTCGCCGCGCGCATCGTCGAGGAGTTCGGACGTCCCGCGCTCGTGATCGGGCTCGACGGCGAGACCGGTCGCGGCAGCGCGCGGTCCGTCGCCGGCGTCGACGTGCTCTCGATCCTGCACGGCGGGGCCGAGCACATGGAGCGCTACGGGGGCCACGCGCAGGCGGCGGGCTGCGAGGTGCGCGCGGATCGCATCGACGCGCTGCGCGAGGCGCTCGAGCGGCGCGCCTTCGAGCTCCTCGCGGACTCCGAGCCCGTCGAGTCCCGGCTCGAGATCGACTACGACCTGCCGCTGGGGCGCATGACCCCCGAGTTGATGCGGCAGCTCGATCGGCTCGAACCCTTCGGCGAGCGCAACGAGAAGCCCGTGCTGACCTCGGGCGCGCTGCGCCTCGCGGACCCTCCGCGCGTCGTGGGCGCGACGGGCGCACACCTGACGTTCCGCGTGCGCGCGGGCGACGCCTGCCTCAAGGCCGTGGGCTTCGGCCTCGGAGCGCGCCGGGAGGAGCTCAGCATGGGCCGCGACCTGCGCCTGGTCTACACGCCGCGCTGGAACACGTTCCGCGGCGAGACGA
>CAYGPA010000523.1:0-3745 GCA_964351535.1 uncultured Planctomycetaceae bacterium | reverse complement strand
ACAGGAGGTCGTGGTCGGGATCGGCGTAGGCCATGCCGTCGATCAGGCCCGGGAGGAGGTGGAGCCCCGTCAGGTCGACGACCCGCGCGCTCTCGGGAACCTCGAGGTCCGTGCCGACGGCGGTGATCCGGCCGTCCTCGACCAGGACGGTCCCCTCGAAGGCCGTGCGACCGGGATCCGCATGGACCGTGGCCCCGACGAGGGCGGTGAGCTCGAAGAGCAGGAAGAGCATGGGAGGCCTCGATATCGGGACGAATGGGCGAAGGAAGCGGTGGGCGACGGGCCCGCCGGCGATCGGAACCAGAGCAGTCCGAGCGGGCAGAAGCAACGCTCGTGCCCGCCTTGCCCGGACGACCCGGAACGACTCCGAAGCAGCCCGATGGACCCAGGGGATGCCCAGGGACGGGACCCTGCGGTCGCCGGGGCGGCCCACGGGACTCCCCGGACGCGTCGATCGGCTGCCGCCCCACCGGCGCGGCGCGATCCCGCACCTGCGACCGTTCGGTTGTTGTCGCTCGGGGCGTGCTCCGGCGCAGCGGATGGTTTATAAAACAGGCACGCCCTCGCGCGGAGCCTTTCCTGGCACCACGCGAGGGCCGATCTATGACGGGCGATTTTCGGGATTCTCGCGAGCCACTCGGCGAGCCTTCTTGCGCGCTTCCTCGCGCGCCCTCTCGCGAGCAACCCAGCGTCTCCCATCCCCAGCCCGGGGAGCGTCGCACGACTCCGCCCGGGCCCTCTGACATCGCGAAGGACAGCGTCCCATGGCCCTTGTGAACTTGGTAGCCGACGACAACTGGCAGGGATTCGACGAAGCCTGGCGCAGTCTCATGGAGGAGGACGGACCGCTCGACGAGCTGATCCGCGCGCTCGAAGTCGTCGCGACGAAGCGCCGCATGCCGCGCTGCCTGCCCCTCTTGCGTGAGCACGCTGGAAAGCTGTCGGAAGGCGGCCGCGCGGCGGACGCCGCGATCCTGCTCGGGCAGGCGCTGCGCGGCGGAGGCGCGCCCTCGGAGCTCGCCGACCCCCTGCTGCAGGCCACCGAGACCGCGTGGGGAGAGGAGAAGTGGTACGCACCGTTCTGCGAGCTCGCCGGCTTCCGCACGGACACCCGCGACCTGCGGCGCGCGTGGAACTACTTCGACGACATCCGCTCCTACCGCGAGGGCATGATCTTCTTCCACCCGGCCGGCTGGGGCACGGGCGAGGTCCTCGAGCTCGACACCGAGAAGCTCGAGATCGACGTCCGCTTCCACAGCGGCCGGCGCGATCGCTTCCCGATGCGCACGGCGCTCGACATCTTCGAGTCGCTGCCCGACGACGACCTGCGCGCGCAGTCCTACCGCGACCCGGAGGGCCTGAAGAAGCGCCTCAAGGAGGACCCGCTCGACGTCCTGCGCTCGGTCCTCGTGCGCTACAACGGCCGCGCCAGCAACGTGATGCTGCGCAACACCCTGATGCAGGTCGGCATCACGGGCAACGCCTGGACCAGCTGGTGGCGCAAGACGCGCCTCCTGGCCGAGAACAGCGAGTGGTTCCGCGTCACCGGCAAGGGCAACAAGGTCGAGGTGCGCATGCTCGCGCGCGCGGTCGACCCGGTCGAGGGGCTGCGCAACCAGCTGCGCCACTCGCGCAACCTGCAGGAGGCCGTGCACCGTGTGCGCGACCTCATGACGGGCGGCAAGGTCGACGAGGTGCTGCAGAAGACCGCGCTCGAGACCCTGACCGAGCTCACGGCCGCCTCGAGCTCCGCGGAAGAACGGGGTCACCGCTTCGCCGCCTGGCTGCTGCTGCGCGACCACATCGGCGAGACTCCTCCCGACATGCTCGACATCCTGCGCGAGGCCGCCGCCGCGCCGCGGCCGCAGGATCCCTCCCAGCCGCCGAAGATCTGGGGCCTCTTCCACCTCGCCGCGACGAGCCGCGAGCAGGAGCGCTGCGTCGCCTTGATGCTGGAGGTCTACGGGGAGGAAGCCTGGCTCGACGAGGCCAACGAAGGCCTGCCCCACGCGCCTCCCGCGATGGTCAAGCCGCTGATCGAGGCGCTGCGCAAGGCCAAGCGCCTCGGCGACCTCGCGGTCCACTACCGCGTCATGCTCGCGCGCCCCACGCGGAATCCGCAGGTGCTGATCGGCCTCGCGCGGGCGATGGAGTCGATGTCGACCTCCGTGCTGAAGGAGAGCGACCTGCAAGGGCCGACCCAGCGCGCCCAGGCGCTGCTCGAGCTGGCCATCTTCCTCGAGGAGCACCGGCGCGGCAACGCGGCCCTGACGCGCGCGCACGGCAAGCTCACCGAGCTGCTGGTCCGCGGCGAGCAGCCGCTGCTGCGCCGCCTGCTTCAGAACGCCGACGCCGCCACGCTCCGCAGCCTGCGGCTCATGAGCCAGCGCGGCCTCGACGACCCGATCGAGAACATCATCACCGACATCGCCATCGAGCGCGGATCCGACGCCCTGGGCGAGAAGGTCGAGTTCTGGGACACGGAGCAGATCTGGACGACCCGCGACGGCATCAAGCGTCGCGAGCAGGAGCTGCGCGAGCTGCGCGAGGTCAAGATCCCCGCGAACCGCGAGGCGATCGCGCGAGCCGCCTCCTACGGCGACCTCTCCGAGAACGCCGAGTGGGAACAGGCCATCCGTGACCAGAGCGAGCTGACGTCGCAGGCCGCGCAGATGGAGAAGGATCTGGCCCAGGCCTCACTGCTCGAGAACGCCATCATCCCCGAGGACACCGTCGCGCCCGGAACGACGGTTCGCTTCCGCGACCTCTCGGAAGGCAGTGAGCAGGAGATCCTGCTGCTCGGCCCCTGGGACACCAACCGCGAGGGTGCCGTGTACTACCGTGCACCGCTGGCGGCCGGCATGCTCGGCAAGCACAGCGGCGATCGGGTGAGCATCCGCCTGCCGCGCGGCGAGACGGAGGTCGAGATCCTCTCCGTCGCCGTGGCCGACGTGGTGTAGCCGGCCGGCCGCGGGGCCGCACGGCCCGGCGGTTCGCCGCCAAGCCGGGCCAGCTCGGGCCACGCCGGGCCAGCTCGGGCCACGCCGGGCCAGCTCGGGCCAAGCCGGGCCACCTCGGGCCAAGCCGGGCCAATCCGGGCGGAACCCCGGAGCCATCGCCGGGTTGATGGAGGGCGTCGGCTATCGGAGTCGACGCTTTCCAGGAGACCCACGATGATCCTTCAGGCGGCAGCCTTGTTCCTCCTCTTTCCGGCCCTCCCGGTCCGCCCCGCGCTCGTCGAGCCGACGCCGGCCGTTCGGGAGACCCACGCCGGTCCTCGCCACGAATCCCGGGACGCCCGGGACCGAGGCGCTCCTCGGGGCCGCGCGCGGGACGCGGACCGAGCCCCCTCTCGCGCTCGGCGCGGCGGTGACGTCTCGCGGCGCGAGGTCGTCGACGAACGCGCCCGCAAGGCCCGCAGACGGGCCGTCCTGCGCCGCCACCCGCAGCTGCGGGAGCGCGTCGCCGAGCGGCGCGGGGGCCGCGCGAACGCGCGGCGCGGCTCCGAGCGCGCTCCGCGACGGGACCTGTCCAGGGAGGGCCGGAAGCGCGGCCCGAACGACTCGGCCCGGCGCCCGCGCCGCGCGTGCCCGGAATGCGCGCCCGAGACCGATCGGACAGCACCCCGCCGCGACGGCGAGCTCCGCCGTCGCGGTGCGCAGCGGCCCGGTGCGCGCGCGCCGTCGAGCTCGCGCGCTCCTAGGGAGCTCTGACGAACTGAACGCCGTTCGAGAGCGAGTCCCCG
>CAYGPA010000522.1:0-3775 GCA_964351535.1 uncultured Planctomycetaceae bacterium | reverse complement strand
CCGGGCGCGACACCGGACGGGTAGACTGTGGCGATGGCTCACCAGCAGGTCGTCCTCGACGTCGCGGAGTTCCTCGATTCCCCCGCCGCCGTCGCGCTCGAAGCGCCCGCGCGGCGCGACGTACGCAAGATCGCCGAGCTCTTCCTCGCTGCGTGCTACGACGAACTGGGCACCAAGCCGCACCTGCTCCAGGGCGAGGACATGCACGCGATCGTGGGCCACGTGCTGCCCGGCAAGCTCGCGCGCAAGGACCCGCTGGCCGAGCACGTCCCGGCCGTCCTGCGCGCCTACCTCGACCACCTCGAGACGGCGCACGTCGTCTCGCAGTCCTACGAGCTGCGCCAGGCCCTCGAGCACACGACGCCCGAGCTGCTCGAGGCCGTCCGCACCGGCCAGGCCGTGCACCACGGCGCGCACGAACGCCAGGCGCCCGTGGTCCACAAGGCCCCGAAGCTCGGCCGCAACGATCCCTGCTTCTGCGGCAGCGGACGCAAGTTCAAGAAGTGCTGCGGGAAGGCGGGCTGAGCTCCCCGGGCTGCCCCGGCTCCGGGCCCCCGCCTCGGACCCGGAGGGCCCCTCCGCCCCGCCCGAGGCCCGTCCCAGGGCGCCCAGCCGCCCCCCGCGGGTCCGCTCCCTCCTCACCGGGCCGAAACGCCGGCCCCGGGCCTCAAGACCGCGCTCCGCGAGGTCGATCCACGTTGAATGGAACCGAGCGGGTCCTCCCGTGAGCAAGAGCTGCTGCATCTCAGCGAGCTGAACCTGGCCATCAACGCGGCCGGGAGCGAAGACGGGGTCTTCCTCGAACTCGCGCGGCACCTGCCCTCGCTGCTGGAGGTGGACCGTGCCAGTCTCGCCATTCGTGTCGTCACCACGGAGCCCGGCGAGGTCGTCGAGCTGATCCCGCTCTTCGGTACCGAGGGCGTGTTGACGCGGGGCCGGATCCGCCGCGTCGACGACACCGCGGTCGGGGCCTCGATGGCCGAGCGGCGCCTGATGATCCAGGAGAACCTGGGCGACATGGCGCAGCCGGGCGAGCCGAAGTCCGACCTGCGCTCGATCGCGATCGCGCCGCTGCTCGACGGCGACGACCTGCTGGGCGTGATCAACGTCGGCTACATCCGCGCCAACGTTCCGGAGTTCGTGCCGACCAACCTCGTCTTCATCGCGGGGCTCGTCGCCAGCGCGCTGAGCAAGACGCGCATGATGCACGAGATGCGCAGCGCGTTCCGCGAGGCCGCGTACCACGCGCGTCGCCTGGGCGCGCTGAACCGGCTGGCGCGCTCGCTCGCGACCTGCCAGGACGAGGAGGCCGCGCTGCGCACCGTGGCCGCGATCCTCACCGACATCGTGCCGGGCGACCGCCTGTCGTTCGCCAAGTACGACCGCGAACGCCACGTGCTGATCGTGCGCCGCATCCAGGTCACGACCGGACATCTCGGCGAGGGCTTCGAGATCCCCGCGGCCGGCTCCAGCAGCGGCTCGGTCATCCACGGCCGCCTGCCGTTCCGCGGCCCGCTGCGCGAGCGCGACCACATGTCGGAGGTGCCGGCGCTGCTCGAGCTCGGCATGGAGAGCGGGCTCGCCGTTCCGGTCGTCGCGAGCGATCGCGTCATCGGCGTCCTGAACGTCGCGAGCCGCAGCAGCGACGCCTTCGACCAGACGGACGAGGACATCCTGGTCCAGGCCGCGGCGCTGCTCGGATCGACGATCGAGAACACGTACCTGGTCGAGGAGTCGCGCCGCGCGCTGGCCGCGGCCGAGGCCGCGAGCGAGGCGAAGAGCGAGTTCATGGCCAACATGAGCCACGAGATCCGCACGCCGATGAACGGGGTGATCGGGATGACGTCGCTGCTGGCCGACACCGCGCTGACCGAGGAGCAGAACGACTGCGTGGACACGATCCGCGCGTCGGGCGAGCACCTGCTCGTGGTCATCAACGACATCCTCGACTTCTCGAAGATCGAGGCCGGCAAGGTGCGCCTCGACGAGCGCGACTTCTCGCTGCGCGAGTGCCTGCGCACGGCGGTCGCGGTCGTGGAACCGCTGGCGCGCGTCAAGGGCCTGGAGCTCTCCGTCGACGCGCCCGTGGACCTGCCCGAGGAGATCTTCGGCGACCCCGCGCGGCTGCGGCAGGTCCTCGTGAACCTGATCTCGAACGCCGTGAAGTTCACGGAGCACGGCCTGGTGCGCATCCGCGTGCGAGCGAACGATCTGCCGGAGGAGCGCGACGTCCAGCTCGCGTTCGAGATCGAGGACAGCGGCATCGGCATCGCCGAGGAGCAGAGCACGCGCCTCTTCCAGCCGTTCACGCAGGGCGACTCGAGCACGGCGCGACGCTTCGGCGGCACGGGCCTCGGCCTGGTCATCAGCAAGCGCCTGGTCGAGCTGATGGGCGGCACCATCTCGTTCGACAGCGTTCCGGGCGAGGGCACGACGTTCCGCTTCCACGTGACGTGTCACCGTTCCATCGTGAAGAGCGGCACGAGCCAGGAGGGCGGCATCCTGGACGCGGCCGTCTCGTCCGAGCAGGTCTCGATGCTGAGCGTGCTGGTGGCCGAGGACAACCCGGTGAACCAGCGCGTGACGCTCGCGATGCTGCGCTCGCTGGGCTCGATCGCGGACCTGGCGGCGAGCGGCGAGGAGGTCCTCGACGCGGCGTCGGAGACCGACTACGACGTCGTCTTCATGGACCTGCAGATGCCCGGCCTCGACGGCTTCGAGGCCACGCGTCGCCTGCGCGCGCGCCCCGACGGCAGGCGCTACTGGATCATCGCCCTGACCGCGAACGCGCTGCCGGGCGACCGCGAACTCTGCCTCGAGGCGGGCATGGACGACTACGTGTCGAAGCCCGTGAAGCCCGACGCGCTGCGCGCCGCCCTCGAGCGCGCCTGCCGCCACTTCGAGCCTTCGACCGCCAGCACGTCGGCCGCGTGACCCGGCCGGGGATTCGGGCTACGGCCGCGCGACGAGGGACGTTAACGTCCTGGCGATGTCTCCGCCCACGAGCTCCGTCTCGCGCTCCGCTCCGCGCCTCCGGGGCGCGCGCACGTGGATCCTCGCGACCCTGGTCGTCCTGACCGCCCTCGCGGTGCGCTTCGGCTACTGGTCGGAGGTGCGCGGCACCGCGCTGGACCGCTGGCACGAGTGGACCGAGACGGACATGGCGACCTACCTCGAGCAGGCGCGACGCATCGCCGACGAGGACGCGCTCGCCCGCGAGCCGTACCACCCCTATCACGGTTGGCAGACCATCGCGCCGGCGGAGAAGTGGCTCGAGTGGTACGGACCGCACGCGTTCCACCAGGCGCCGGCGTATTCGTACGTGCTGGCCGCGGTGGGTCCGGACGATGCCGAGGCCCTGGGCCGGGTGAAGGTCGCGCAGCTCGTGCTGGGCGCGGGAACGGCGCTGCTGGTGTTCCTGCTGGCCGCGCACGTCGGCGGCCTGCTGGCGGGCGGAGTGGCCGGTGTGGTCGCGGCGCTGTACGGTCCGCTGCTGTATCTCGAGCCGCAGCTGCTGCGCGAGGGGCCGGCGATCTGTGCCCTGCTGGCCGTGCTGTACGCCACGATCCGCGTGGTCGAGGCGCCCGCTCCGGGTCGGCGCACGCTCGTCGCGATCGCCGCGATCGGTGCGATCGGTGCGGCCTGCGGCCTGTACGCGACGTTCCACGAGATGGGGACGGTGCTGAAGCTCGTCGTCGCGATCTCCCTGGCGGTCCGCTACGCGCGCAGCGGCTGGCGCCCGTGGATCTCTGCCCTGGGCCTCTTCGCAGCCGGC
>CAYGPA010000521.1:0-3845 GCA_964351535.1 uncultured Planctomycetaceae bacterium | reverse complement strand
CTCAGCATCTTCACCCGGGGGCCCCAAGTGCCTCTGTCGAAGGGACTTAGGTCCGGACATTCTCGACCCGGATGCGGTCGCTGCGGGAAAGTTGTCCAGCCCGCGGCGGCGGGGCCACCTCCAAGCTGCGCGAAAGTGGTCGAACGGATGCCGGCGGTGCCCGGAGACGCGGAAACGGGCCTCCGGAGCGCGCCCTTCGATGCGAGATCCTAACCCGGGGCACCTCGCCCAGCGCCCTGTTTCCGGCCCTGGCTGCCCGCTGCGACCGCCAGCGGGCGATTGGGGTGACCCCGAGTCGGTCGGTTCGCCACGGAATACGAAGCCCACTTCGGGGGCCACGGCGCGGCCCGCACGGTCTCACGACCCGACTCCTGACCGCCCTACGCCGGGTCGGCTCCGCGGGCGGGTCACTCCGCCGTCGCCGGCGCTCGAGGTTCCGAGGCCACGCTCGCTCACCGAGCGCCCCCCAGAGCCGGCTGCGATGGGAAGCCCCCCCCAGAGTCGGTCCCCCCTGCGCAGCGCTCCCGCGCGCAGCCTCTCGGGCGCGCTCGCGCCTATGGCTGCACGCGCACGAGCGCGCCCAGCGGCAGGATCTCGAACAGCTCCTCGACGTCCTCGTTGTGCATGCGGATGCACCCGAGGCTGACGCGGTGCCCGACCCCGTCGGGGTCGCTCGTGCCGTGGAAGCCGAGGCTCGTCTTCACGCCGTCGCGGTGCCAGGCCAGCCAGCGCGTGCCCAGCGGGTTGTCCGGGTCTCCGAACGGCACCGGCTGCTGTCCGGGGCGGAACCACATCGGCTCCTCCTTCTTCTCCCCGACGGTGAACACGCCGGTCTGCGTCTCGTGACCGTCCTTGCCGATCCCGACCTCCCACGCAGCCGCCACCTCGTCGCCCAGCAGGAAGAGGGCCCAGCGCGCGCTGAGGTCCACCAGCATGCTCGGCCGGTCCACGGGGATCCGCAGCTCGTCGTTCGGGTGGATGTACTGCCCGGTCAGGCGGTTGGCGCGATCGATCAGGCCCGTGCACAGCAGCAGGTCGGGGTGGCTCTTCAGCACGCGCTTGCGGATCCGCACGAGGCTGTCGCCGTTCTGGACGACCTCGGAGACCGAAGGCCACTGGCCCTCGCGCGCCCAGCGGTGGCCGCGCTGCGACTCCTCGACGCCCTGCGTCCAGCGCAGCAGAGCCTCGCGATCGTCGCTCCACGGGGCCGAGACCTCGCTCAGCATGAGGTCCGAGTAGCAGCGCGCGGCCAGCGCGTGCCGCGTGTTCTCGAGATGCACGCGCCCGGAGCGCTCCAGCAGCGCCATGCGCATCGCCAGCGCCATGGGCTGGCGGGCCTCCTCCGCCGCGCGCAGGTCCAGGACGTCCTGGCCGATGCGGGCCGCCTCCAGCAGGTCGTGCTCGAGCCCGCTGATCTCGCCCGAGTCCTCGAGGCCGGCCCCCAGCTCGCGCGAGCGATCCTCGTTGCCCAGCAGGGCCGCGGCGAACGCGAGGACCAGGTTGCGGCGAGCCTCGGTGACGTCGGGCTCGACGCGCGTCAGGTAGTCGAGGACCCCCTCGGCGCCCCCGTGGGCCAGGGAGGCGGCCAGGTCGACCTCGCGCGTGATCACGTCGGCGGACCCCGAGGGGGCCCCCACGGCCTCCCACGGCTCCAGCGAGCCGGCGCCCGCGCGCGGGCGATCGGCGGCGGCCAGGCCCGCGGGGCCGGGCTGCGCGGCCTCCGTCGGCGGGGGCGAGGACTCGCCCGAGCGGGCGGTCCAGACGGTGTCGGCGTCCCCGAGGGCGTCGATCGGGTCGGTGAGCTCCGCGTCCTCGACCTCGAGGAATCCGCCGGCCTCCAGCGCGCCAGGGACCTCCTGGGCGGCCGCGAACGCGTCCGCGCCGGGGTCGTCGTCGACGGGCGTCTCGAGGAAGCCCGACTCGTACTCGGTGGCCAGCGGGCCCGTGGCGGAGCGCTCCGCACTCAGGTCACCCGCCTGGGCCGTGGAACTCGTCGTTCCTCCGAACCAGACGGCCATGAGGATCATCAGGATCCCAGCACCGACGAACAAGACCGCGACTCCGCGCATGGCGTCCTCCGAAACGAGTTGCGTACGTCGGCATCCCTGCGAGCGACAAAGGGACGGGAGCGGATGCCGCGTCGACCGGGCAAGCGACCGACGCGCTGGAGGATAGCGTCGGCGCAGCGCGCGCGGAAGGTTTCGCATGAACGCGCGCGGATGCGCGACGAACTCGTCCGCCGACGGTGCGCGTCGCGAGCGCGCTGCGCGAGGAGAGAGTCGGGCGCCCCCGAGGATTCCGATCCCGGTGACTTCCCGGAACCCGGGAAGTACAGGTGGGCCTCACACGGACACGGCCGGAGCCGCTCCGTCGTTGCTGGGCCCGAAGACTCTCTTGTTAGGCTCCGGAGGATTGCGACCGAGTGTCGAGAACCCCAGGAAGGCGCCCGGATTCAAGCTAGCACCCGCACGCACGGGCGACAACGTGGGCGCGCTGCGGAAAACCTCGCCTTCGCGCTGGCGCCAGGGGCTCCTCGGGCCAGCCGGCTCGCCGGTGCCCACACGTTCGAGCGCACGCGGCGCGGCGCGGCGATCCTCAGGCGGGCTCGAGACGGGCGAAGAGCTGTCGCCCCTCGCCGAGGTCCCAGCTCGCGACGCCCTCGCCCGCGGGCTTGCCGGTGGCGACGTCGAGCTCCAGCGTCAGGGTCTCGTCCGCGATGAGCCCGCGGTGGCGCGCGAGGCTCTCGGAGACCTCCGCAGAGTCCCCGGAGCCCAGGAACAGGCGGATGCGCTGCTCCACGGCGAGCCCCGAGTCCTTGCGCAGCCCGTTGACGCGGTTGACGACCTCGCGCGCGAGCCCTTCGAGGACCAGGCCCTCGTCCAGCTCGGTCTCGAGCCACACGATCAGCCGCCCGTCGGTCTCGACGTCGAACTCCGCGCGGCTCTCGACCTGGATCTCGACGTCCTCGGGGCCGATCTCGACCCCGCCGCCCTCGATTTCGAGGGCCACGGCCCCACCGGAGCGCAGGCGCTGCAGGTCCTCGGTCCCCAGGGCGGAGATCGCGGCCGCCGCGGCCTTCATGCGCTTGCCCAGGCGCTTGCCGAGCCCCTTGAAGTTGGCCTTGGCCCGCAGGGCCACGAGCTGGCCGTCGTCGGCCTCCAGGCTGCCCCAGGACTTGATGTTGAGCTCGTCGAGGACCTCGGCGGTCGCGAACTCGCCGGCCAGGAGCTCCAGGTCGCGCGGATCGCCCGAGCGCACGTGGATCGCGCGCAGCGGCTGGCGCACGCGGTGGCCGCACCGGTCGCGCAGGGCGCGGCCCATGACGACGACGCTCTGCACGAGCTCGACGCCGCGTTCCAGCTCGGGGTCGACGAGCTCCGTGGCGACCTCGGGCACGAGCTGCGCGTGGACGGAGCCGTCGGAGGGCTCGAGGCGCTCCCACAACAGCTCGCACACGAACGGCGCGATCGGCGCCGCGAGCAGCGTCACGGTCCGCAGCGCGTCCTCGAGCGTCGCGTAGGCCGCGAGCTTGTCCGGCCCCGCCTCGCTCTTCCAGAAGCGGCGCCGGTTGCGGCGCACGTACCAGTTGGAGAGCTCGTCCACGACGTAGCCGTCGAGCAGCCGCGTCACGGCCGTCAGGTCGAAGGCGTCGTAGGCCGCCTGCACGTCGCGCGCGAGCGTCTGCGTGCGCGAAGCGAGCCAGCGGTCGATCGGCGGCCGCTGCGCGACCGCGGGAACGTCGGCCGCTTCGCGCGCGTAGCCGTCGAGGCGCGCGTACTCGCGGAAGAAGCCGTAGGTGTTCGCGAGCTTGTCGAAGAAGCGCTGGCGCGCGTCGAGGATGCCCT
>CAYGPA010000520.1:0-3856 GCA_964351535.1 uncultured Planctomycetaceae bacterium | reverse complement strand
TCGTCGTGCTGGACGAGGCCGACGAGATGCTCGAGATCGGCTTCCTCGACGACGTGCGCAAGATCCTCGCGCTGACGCCCGACGAGCGGCAGACCATGCTGTTCTCGGCCACGTTTCCGCAAGACCTGCTGTCGCTGGCCCGCGAGGGCACGCGCGAGCCCGTCGAGATCGCGACCGCCAAGGGCGTCGCGACGGTCGACAACATCCAGCAGAACTTCATCGAGGTCGACGACTCGGAGCGCGTCTTCGCGCTCATCGACCTGATCGAGTCCAGCAAGCCCGACGACGTGTTCCTGGTGTTCTGCGACCGGCGCACCGAGGTCGACCAGCTCTTCCGCCGCCTCGAGCGGCGGCCGTTCCCGTCTAAGGCCCTGCACGGCGGCTACGACCAGCCCTCGCGCTTCCGCGTCATGAGCGCGTTCCGCACCGGCGAGGTCAAGGCGCTGATCGCCACCGACGTGGCCTCGCGCGGCATCGACGTGGACCACGTCACGCACGTCGTGAACTTCTCGGTCCCCCGCGACGTCTCCGACTACACGCACCGCATCGGCCGCACGGGCCGCGCCGGGCGCGAGGGCCACGCGATCACGCTCGTGACGCCCCAGGCCCGACGCGACTGGGAGTCCATTCGCCGCCAGGCGAACTGGGACATCGACCCCATGGAACGGCCCAGCCGCGGCGGGAGCCGCGACCGCGGCCCGCGCCGCGACTCAGGAGGAGCCCGCGGCGACCGTGAACGCGGAGGCCGCGGCGACCGGGACCGCGGACCGCGCGGTGGCCGGAGTCGCTCCGGCAGCGGCGACCGCGACCGCGAATCCCGTGGCGACCGCGAGCGCCGGCCGCCCCGCGAGGGCGAGAAGCAGCGCGGACGATTCGAGGTGCGCCGCGAAGAGCCCGGCGAGGGCCGACCGCGCGAGCGCAGCCGCGAGGACTCGGACCGCGGCGAGCGCGAACCGCGCTCCGCGAGCCGCGACTCCGCCGACACCGGCCGCGAACGTCCGGCCCGCGAGCGCTCCGAGCGCGAGGGTCGCGGAGGCGACGAGCGTCCCCGGGACGTCGAAGATCGCGGAGCCGAGCGTCGCTCCTCCAGCGAGCCCCAACGCGGCGCTCGCCGCCGCCGCCCCCGGGCGCGCCCCGACCGCTGAGCGTCAAACCGACCGCTGAGCGTCAAACCGACCGCTGAGCGTCAAACCGGTCGCTGAGCCGCGCCGCGGGCGCCGGCGCGCGAACGGATCCGCGAACCACCGCTGCCCGCCGGGCACGCGTGTCGCAACCCCGCCGTGCCCGCGCGCCGCAGTTCGACCTCCGGAGCCGTCCCCCCCCCGGCGCAGCGCGCCCGGTCGGGACCGGCCCGGGAGCGGGAAGATCTCGCAATCCGGCCCGCTACGGCCCATGTATCCTGTGCGGTCCACATTCCAGGACCCGGCCCCGCCAAGCGCAAGCTGGGGCGTTTCCCAGACGACAAGAGAACGGAACCGATGGGAGGATCGAACCCCTACATCCAGTCAGCCGACGTCCGGCTGCCGACGAGCCCCTATTCCATCACGTTCCTCCCGATGAACGTGAAGATCGAGGTGCGCCCCGAAGAACTGCCCTACTCCCGCGACGGAGCGAAGGGGTCGATCCTCGAGATCGCCCTGGGGCACGACCTCGACATCGATCACGCCTGCGGCGGGGTCTGCGCGTGCTCGACGTGCCACGTGTTCGTCCGCGAGGGCGGCGAGTCCTGCAACGAGGCGAACGACGACGAGTACGACCAGCTGGACAACGCCCCGGGACAGGAGGAGTGCTCGCGGCTCTCGTGCCAGGCGGTTCCCGACGGCTCGTGCGACGTGGTCGTCGAGATCCCGGACTGGAACCGCAATCTCGTGCGAGAGGATCACTGATTCCTCGACGGGCGTAGGAGGAGACCGAGCCCGCCCCCTCCCCCATTGCTCGAACCGCTCCCCATGGACATCCTTCTGGCCAACCCGCGCGGCTTCTGTGCCGGCGTCGAACGCGCGATCGAGATCGTCGAGCGCGCCCTCGAGACCTACGGAGCCCCCGTCTACGTGCTGCACGAGATCGTGCACAACCGCGCCGTGGTCGACGACCTGTCGAGCCGCGGCGTCCGCTTCGTCGAGGACCTGGCCCAGATCCCGCCCCACTCGGTCGCGATCTTCAGCGCGCACGGCGTGGCCGATCCGCTGTTCGAGCGCGCCCGCGAGCGGGAGCTGCACGTGATCGACGCCACCTGCCCGCTGGTCGAGAAGGTCCACGTCCAGGCGCGGCGCTACACGGGCGAAGGGCGCGAGCTCATCCTCGTCGGGCACGAGGGGCATCCCGAGGTCGAGGGAACGCGCGGCTGCGTCGAAGGCCCGGTCCACGTGGTCGCCACCGAACAGGATGTCGCCGCGCTGTGGGTCGAAGACCCCTCGCGCCTGGCCTACGTCACTCAAACCACCCTGAGCGTCGACGACACCCGTCGTGTCGTCGAGGCCCTGCGAACCCGCTTCCCGGACATCACGGGCCCCGAGCTCAGGGACATCTGCTACGCAACCCAGAATCGACAGAACGCCGTGAAGGAAATCGCACCCGAGGTCGACGTCTTGCTCGTCGTCGGCTCGCGCAACAGCTCGAACTCGAACCGCCTGCGGGAGCTCGCCGAACAGCTCGGAGTCACTTCCTACCAGATCGACGGACCCCACGAGGTCCAGCCCGGCTGGCTGGCCGGCGCGCGACGCGTCGGCGTCACGTCGGGGGCCTCCGCACCCGAAGCCCTCGTCCAGGCCGTCGTCCAGCGACTGCGCGCCCTCGGCGCCGGCCGCGTGGTCGAGGTCGACGGCGAGGCCGAGGACGTGACGTTCCGCCTGCCGACCGAGCTCGCCAGCGCCTGAGCCGGCCGCGCGCGCAGCCGTCTACGAAGCGTCCGATCCGCGGACCGCTTCGAGCAGGCCCGCAGCGTAGTCCACGCCCGCCGGCGTGCGCGACCCGTGCCACGACAGGTACTCGCCGTCGGCGATGCGAAAGCGCTCGAGCGGCAGTCCCGTGGCCTCGGCCAGCTCGCGCGCGTGCCGCTCCTCGAAGGGGAAGGGCTCCGTGCACAGCAGCACGAGCTGCGGGTCGGCGGCCGCGAGGTCGGCGACGCCGATCTCCGGATAGCGCTCCGCGCGCTCGCCGAAGACGTTCACGCCGCCGGCCTGGGCCAGCAGCGCGTGGGCGAACGTGTCGGCGTTCACCGTCATCCAGGGCTTGCGCCAGATCAAGTACGCCCAGCGCACGGGGTCCGCCGCGCGCGCGCGCTCGACCACGCGCCGTGTGCGCGTCTCGATGTCCCCGGCGATCGCCTCCGCCTCCTGCGGGCGCTCGAGCTCGGCGCCGATCGAGCGCACCATCGCGGCCGTCTCGGCCGTGTCACGCGGCATGCTGACGTGGCAATGCACTCCGGCCTCCACGAGGCGCTCGGCGTCCTCGCGGCGGTTCTCCTCCTCGTTCAGCAGCACGACGTCCGGCGCGAGCGCGACGATGCGCTCGACGTCGGGGTCCTTCGTACCGCCGACGGTCTCGAGCTTCGCGACCCCCTCCGCGGGGTGGATGCAGAAGCGCGTGATGCCGACCAGGTCGGCGCCGCGACCCAGGTCGAACACGAGCTCGGTCAGGCTCGGGCACAGGGAGACGATGCGCACGGCGGTTCAGCCCTCCCGGGTGAGCGGTTCGAACTCGAAGCGCCGCCCCGCGCGTCGCACGCGACCGAAGGCGTGGTCGGCGTCGTGGTAGAAGAGCCCGATCCAGCTCCCCTCCGCGGCGCGGCGCAGCCAGTCGGAGCGCACGTCGAACGAGCGCACGACGTCGATGTCGTAGGCCATGATGTACGGCG
>CAYGPA010000519.1:0-3870 GCA_964351535.1 uncultured Planctomycetaceae bacterium | reverse complement strand
AGGACCTTGATCGCCTCGGCGACGGCCCTCGATTCCGCCTCCGGTGGGAGCGCGGCCCGGGCCTCGGCCGCCCGCGGACCGTCGATGCAGTCCACCTCACAGATTCCCTCGTCGACGCGGCGCTTGCTCATGGGTCGACGTTCCATCATTTCTGGAATCGACATCTCGAAGACTAGAACTGGAGTCCGGTTCCATCAAGTCGACTCGTTCGACGGGGAGGCTGAGGGCCTGGCCCCTCCAAGCCTGAGCTCCTGCAGTTCGGCTCGCTGCCAAGCGCCCGGCTCGTCCCGGAGCCACTGGACGTTGAGCATCCCCCCGGGAAACGGCTGTCCAGTCTGGTGGAGTGCGACCTCGGCCAGACTGAGGCTCCAGCCTTCGATCCAGAGCGTCAGGTCCCGCTTCTGCTCCTCCGAGCCGTTGCAGACGACATACAGGTCGATGTCGCTCCCGGGGCCCGCATCTCCACGAGCCGTGCTCCCTCCGACGAAGACGCGCGACACGCCGAACCGTTCGGGATCCAGCTTGTCCGCGAGCGCTTCGGCAAAGCGTTGGCGCCAGGCCCAGTGATCACGACCATTCGCCGTGCGTTCACCCAAGAGCTCGGTGTGCTTCCATTCCAGGTACTCTCCAAGTCGTCCGGCGATGCGACGAAGCAGCTCGGCCTCTTCCGGCAAGAACGGTTCGTCGGCACGCATCGCAGCATCCCCTCGGTCGCTGACGAAGATGGTTCCTACCGCGACCTGCCAGAGGAGAATGGGCTCGGACATCACCCGGGCGTCCGACGAGAACCCGGGCCCGACGTAGCTCCTGCCGAGGTACTCGATGGAGGCCCCCGTCGAGTCCGGACGTTGCCAGCCGGCGGGGATCTCCTCGAGGACACGCAGGAACGCGTGCGCAGGAGTTTGCCCGCGATCGGAGACGACCCCATCGACGGCGTAGAGGCAGCGAAGCTCCTTGGCTCGCTCGCGCAGAGCATGAATGTCCTTCATCGCGGTCCGCGACGCTCAGCCGCCGGTGAGGGCGCGCAGCTTCCCGCCGCGCCGCTTCAACACCGTACCGATCGTGATCGGATCGAGATGGGCGTAGAAGGCCTCCTGCGCCGAGCGTAGCGCAGACTTGAGTCCGCAGCTCGGCGAGACGACACACTCGTTGACCTCGGCATCGAAACACTCGATCAACGCGTCGAGATTGTCGAGTGCACGCATCACCGCTCCGACCGAGATCTCGTCGGGGTCGCGAGCCAGCTCCACGCCGCCCCCCGCCCCTCGGTGCAGGTTCAGGAGTCCCAGGTCGCCCAGTTGCCGGGTGATCTTCTGCAGGTGGTTCAGCGAGATCCCGTAGGCTTCCGCGATCGTCTGGGTGGCGACTCGTTCCCCGGGCCGGACGGCCAGGAAGAGCAAGATGCGCAGCGCGTAGTCGGTGTGTTTGGTGATTCGCACGGAGGTCGCGAGAGGGTCCAGAGTGCCTTGTCACCGCTCCCGTGACCAGTGCGTCAGGCCCGGATCGTCAGGAACGGGTCGGCCAGGATCTCGCCCGAGGGAACGCCGGCCAGGAACAGGCTGCGCTGCAGGACGCGGACGATCTCCGCGTCGCCGCACAGGAAGGCGCGGGTGGTCGAAAGCGCTCCGGCCAGCCGGATGGCGACCTCGTCCAGTCGCCCCTCGTGCTCGCGCTTCGTCGCTTCCCTCAGCACGCAGTGGTGCACCCGGAGCTGCGACCAGCGCGCCGCGAGCTCGTCGAGTTCCTTGCGCAGGTAGAGCCGCTCCGGAGTCAGTCCGCCGTGCACGAGGTCGATGGGCCCCGCGTGCCCCTGGTCCAGCGCGTCACGAGCGATCCCCAGCAACGGGGCCAGGCCCGTACCCGCCCCCACCAGGAGGAGCTTCTTGGTCTCGTCGTCCGAAACGTGGAAGCACTGGCCGAACGCGCCGCGCACCGGGACCGGCGCTCCGACCGGGAGCTCGTGCAGCCAGCCGCTGACGAGTCCGTCCGGCACGCGCCGTACGTGAAGTTCGAGGACGCCGTCGGCGGGCAAGCTCGCGATCGAGTAGCTGCGCGAGGCGCCGCTCGGGTGCAGGACGTCGAGGTACTGGCCGGGTCGAAAGCTCAGGGGCGCGGCCGGGCGCAACAGGATGCGCGCCACGTCGGGAGCCACGTGCTCGCTGGCCTCGACCGCGGCCTCGATGACGGGCGGGGCCTCGGCAGCGCGCAGAGAGAGCACCCCCGCGGGTCGCGCCTGGCACGCGAGGAAGTAGCCCTGGGCGCGCAGCGTCGGGCGCAAACCGCGCTGGCTGTCGGCGGGCGGGTTCTCGGCCTGGAGCATGCACTTGCAGCAGGTACCGGCGCGGCAGCCGCTGGCCACGTCGAACCCGGCACGCTCCAGACCCTCGAGCACGGTCTCCCCCGCCGCCAGGGGGATCTCGACATCGCCGGCGCGAACGGTGGAAACGCTCGCCCGGCCCTCGTCGGTCCGCTCGCTCATTGCCCGAGCACGTCGGCGCGGACGCTCTCCGCCAGCGCGGCGACCTCATCGATGTCCTCGGTGGCGGCACCCAGGTTCGAGAGCGTGGCTCCGAGATGCTCGACCACGATGTCGACGTGCTCGCTCGCCAATCCCCGCTCGAGCAGGTGGGCGTGTGCCGCCCGCATGTCCTTGCCGGTGTACTCGGCGGGCCCGCCGGTCACGAAGGTCAGGAAGGCCTTCTGCTTGGCGATCTGGCCATCCATGTCGACCGTGTCGAAGAAGGTCGAGACGCGGTCGTCGGTGAGCATGCGGCGGTAGAAGTCGTCGACGGCGGACTGCATGGCGGGCTCGCCACCGAGGCGTTCGTAGAGGGACATGGCGTGGCTTGTCTTGGCTTCGAGTAAGGGATGGAGAACACATAGTGGCAACCTGTTTGCCACTATTCTACGGAACCATACCCGGCCCGAGGTAAAGTGGCAAGTCACATGCGTCTTCATCCACACGTCGAGCCGTCGCGCCCCGCCATCACGGTCGCGGTCGCCAGCGGAGCCGTCGTCCTGATCACGGGCCTCATCGCCTGGACACTGAACGTTCCGGCCCTGGCTCCGCCGCTGGGCGTCACGGCGTTCCTGTGCTTCCGGGATCCCACGGGGCTGTCGAGCAACCCTCGCAACATGATCGGGGGACACGCGCTCGGACTCGCCTCGGGCTGGGCGGCCCTGCTCGTCTCGGGCAGCGCCGCGCTCCCCGACGCGCTGTCCGGAGGATTCACCCTGCGCCACGCCCTCGGCTCGGCGCTGGCCATCACGCTGACGGCCGCGAGCACCGACGGACTCCGATTCCCGCACCCTCCCGCTGCCGCCACGACCCTGGTCGTGAGCCTGGGCCTGCTTCGCGACCCGCTCCACGTCGCGGCCTTCAGCGGCGGAGTCCTGGTGACGACAGCGACCTGCCACTTGCTCGGTCGGTTCGGACGCCTTCCACGAACCCCCAGGACTGAGCTTCCGGGCAGGACGGAGTAGGCCGCACTATCCCCACTGCTTCACGAGCTCGACGAGCTGGTCGAGCGCGCTGCTCCAGCCGGCGAGGAAGCCCATCTCCTCGTGCTTCAGCTTGCCCTCTGGGTCCGCGTGCATGGCGATCGCCGTGTAGCGCGTACCGGAGCCCTCGGGCTCCAGGAGAACGGTCGCCGTCATGAAGGCCGCGCCCTTCGGTCGATACCCAGGCCCGAGTGCGTCGGTGAAGACGAGCTTCCGGTTCTCGACGACCTCGAGGTAGCAGCCGGGGTCGGCAGGCATCGTCTCGCCTTCCGGAGAGCGCATGGTGACACTGAAGACCCCCCCCGGTCTCAGATCGATCTCACAGTCGACCGTTTCCCACGGCTTCGGCGTGAACCACTGCTTCAAGTG
>CAYGPA010000518.1:0-3902 GCA_964351535.1 uncultured Planctomycetaceae bacterium | reverse complement strand
TGCGCGGCGCTGCCCGAGACGCTGCTCGAGGCCGAGCTCTTCGGGTACGAGAAGGGGGCCTTCACCGACGCCCACAAGGAGCGTCGCGGACGCTTCGAGCTCGCCGAGGGCGGCACGTTCTTCCTCGACGACATCGACGACATGCCGCTCGCCGTGCAGGTCAAGCTCCTGCGCGTGCTGCAGGAGCGCAACTTCGAGCGCCTGGGCAGCGAGGTGACGCGCGAGATCGACATCCGCGTCGTGGCGGCCACGAAGGTGCCGCTGCGCGACCTCGTGCGCGAGGGCAAGTTCCGCGAGGACCTCTTCTACCGCATCCACGTCGTCCCGCTGCAGCTCCCGCCCCTGCGCGAGCGCACCGGGGACGTGCCGCTGCTCCTGGCGCACATGATCGAGAAGCACGGCGGCGGGCGCGCGCTGCGCGTGTCCGATGCGACCATGGCGGCGCTCGAGCGCTATCCCTGGCCGGGCAACGTGCGCGAGCTCGAGAACGCGGTGCAGCGCGCGGCGGCGCTGGCCGGCGACAACCTGCAGCTCGCGATGGAGCACCTGCTGCCGCTCGACTCCCGCTGGCGCGGCGCCACGGAGGTGCAGGAGGACGTCCGACCGCTGCGCGAGGTCCTGCGCGAGCGCGAGCAGGAGCTGATCCGCGAGGCCCTGCAGGCCACCGGCGGTCACCGCTCGCAGACGGCCGAGCTGCTCGGCATCTCGCGCAAGGTGCTCTGGGAGAAGATGCGCGACTTCGACATCGAGGCGCCCGAGGCCACCTCCGGCCGCACGACCGGCAGCGGCAGCCGGCGCGGCGATTCCGCGTGAAGGCGCGACCGGCATCGCCCACACTCCCTGGATGCAGGCGACGCTCGAGAGCTGGCCCGAGCTCCGGCTGGAGGCCGGGACGCGGATCATCGCCGACCTGCACCTGGACCTCGGACGCGAGGACCCCGGGCCCGGCTTCGCGGCCTGGCTCGACGCGCTCGATGCCCCGCGCCTGATCGTCCTGGGCGATCTCTTCGACTACTGGATCGGTCCGGCCCAGGAGCGTCTTCCGGGAGGCGCGCGGGTGCTGGACGCGCTGGCTCGCCTCGGCGCCCGCGGGATCGGCCTCGACCTCGTGCCCGGCAACCGCGACTTCCTGCTCGGAGCGCGTTTCGAGCAGCGCACCGGGGCGCGCGTCTGGCCCGCGGGGCTCGTGGGCCTGCTGCCCGGAGCGGCCGGGGTCGAGCCGCGGCTGGCGCTGGTCCACGGGGACGAGCTCTGCACGCTCGACCGCGGCTACTTGCGGTTGCGCGCGGTGCTGCGTTCCCGGCCCCTGCAGTGGACGGCGCCGAGGCTGCCCGCGGCCCTGGGCCTGGCGGTCGCCCGCCGGCTGCGGCGCGCCTCCGTCCAGGCCGTGAGCCGGAAGCCGGCGGCCGAGAAGGCCCAGCAGCCCGCCGCCGTCCGCGAGCTCGCCCGGGCCGCCCGGGCCGCCGCGCTGCTGTGCGGGCACGCGCACAGCTTCCGGGACGAGGACCTCGAGGGGGTGCGCTGGGTCGTCCTGGACGCCTGGGGCGGCCGCCGGGACCTCGCGCGCGTCACCGACGACGGGGGCCTGGCCTTCGAGAGCTCCACTCGAGATGGCTCTAACTCCTTGCGCCAGCCCACTTGAACCCGGATTGCCGGGGGGTATCCTGTCCCGCTTGCCCGCTGTCGAGGCACGCAACTTTCCAGCATGATCGTGTCGATCGACGGACCCGCCGGCGCCGGCAAGAGCACGGTGGCGAAACGATTGGCGCGCGAGCTGGGACTGACCTATCTCGACACCGGGGCGATGTACCGGGCGGTGACGCTCGTCGGCATGCGCCTCGGGGTCGATCTGGCGTCGGAAGAAGCGTGCGCGCGCATCGCCGAGGGCGTCGAGCTGACCTTCGATCGCGAGGGCCGGATCCTCATCGACGGGGAGCCGGGAGAGCCCGACGTCCGCGGAGCGGCGGTCACGCAGGAAGTGTCGCGCGTCGCGGCGTACCCGAGGGTGCGGCGCGCCGTCGTGGCGATGCAGCAGCAGCTGGGCGAACGCCCACCCGGTTTGGTGGCGGAGGGCCGCGACACGACGACCGTCGTGTTCCCGGACGCCGACCACAAGTTCTTTCTCAGCGCATCTCCGAACGAGCGCGCCCGCCGGCGCGCCGCGCAGCTCGGCCAGGCCGAGCAGGTCGAGGCCGTCCTGGCCGACCTGCGACGCCGGGATCATCACGACTCGACCCGGGCCCACTCGCCGCTGCAGCGCGCGCGAGAAGCCGTGTCGATCGAGACCGACGGCCTGACTCAAGACGAGGTCGTCGAGCAGATGCTCGCCGTCATCCGGACGAAGAGGGCCGCCCGATGAGCCCGAACTCCGCGGACCCCGCAGATTCCGCAGCCTCCGCAGGTTCCAAGGGACGCCCCGCGCCCGCGACGGAACCCGGGGGTCGCGAGCCCGCGGGGTCGCGCAACGCTCCGCCGCTGACGACGAGGACCCTCGTCTACAGGCTGTGCGCGTTCCTCTCCTGGCTCGCCTCACGGGTCGTCTTCCGGCTGAAGATCCGCGGCCTCGAGAACCTGCCCGCCGGCGGCTGCCTGCTGGTCGCGAACCACCAGTCGTTCCTCGACATCCCGTTTCTCGGCGGCTCGATTCCCCGCCACGTCTCCTTCGTGGCCCGCGACAGCCTGGCGAACGCCCGCTGGCTCGCCTACGTGATGCGGGAGTGCGGCGCCGTCCTGGTGAAGCGCGGTGCCGGCGACCGGCGCGCCCTGCGCGCGATCCTCGCGCACCTCGAGGCCGGCGACTGCGTCGCGATCTTCCCCGAGGGCACCCGCACGCGCGACGGCCGCATCCAGCCCTTCCAGTCGGGCGCTCTGCACGCCGCGCGGCGCGCGGGCGTGCCGGTGGTTCCGGTCGGGATCCGCGGCTCGTTCGAGGCCTGGCCGCGGCAGCAGAAGCTGCCGCGTCCCCACAAGGTCGAGCTGACCGTCGGCGCGCCGCTGGACGTCCGCGAGGACTCCGGTCCCGAGGCCGTCGAGGCGCTGCGCACGACCGTGGCGGACCTGGCCGGCGTGGAGCTGCAACCGACCCCCTAGATCACCGCTCGCGCGACGACGCGCGGGCGGCTCACCCCGTCCTCTAGCAACCCTTTCAACCAACCCCCTTTTCATCCCATGGCCCTCGCTTCCAGACGCGTCAAGCAATTCGAACTCGACCTGACCGACCTCGATAAACGTATCGCGGAGGCCATGGGCGGGATCTCGACCACCGACTACGACGATGCCCTGACCGAATCGGTCCGCGACATCAAGCAGGGCACCATCGTCAACGCCATCGTCGACTCCGTCGACGACAAGACCGGCGCGGTGGTCATGGACATCGGGGGCAAGTCCGAGGGCTCCATCCCGATCGCCGAGTTCGGCGACACGATGCCCGCGAAGGGCATGACGTACGAGGTCTTCTACGAGGGCCTGGACGAGAACGACACCGCCGTCATCAGCAAGCGCCGGGCGGACCGCCTGCGCGCCTGGGAGCGGGTCTCCAAGAAGTACAACGAAGGCGACGAGGTCCAGGGCGTCGTCCAGCGCAAGATCAAGGGCGGTCTGCTCGTCGACGTGGAGGGCGTGAACGTCTTCCTGCCGGCCTCGCAGGTCAACCTGCGCCGCACGCACGACATCTCCGACTTCGTGAACGAGCCCATCCGCGCGCGCATCATCAAGATCGACGCCGACCGGATGAACATCGTCATCTCGCGCCGCAAGTTGCTCGAGGAAGAGCGTCAGAAGCAGAAGGAACTGCTGCTCGACCACATCGAAGAGGGCCAGGTTCGCACCGGCACGGTCAAGAACATCGCCGACTTCGGCGTGTTCGTCGACCTCGGCGGCATCGACGGCCTGCTGCACATCAC
>CAYGPA010000517.1:0-3903 GCA_964351535.1 uncultured Planctomycetaceae bacterium | reverse complement strand
CGAGCGTGGTGCCGATCGACCTGCGCCTCGGGCGCGACTTCGACCTGCTGATCGTCACGGGCCCGAACACCGGCGGGAAGACCCTGGCGCTGAAGACGGCCGGGCTCGCCGCGCTCCTTGCGCGCCTGGGGCTGCCCTTTCCGTGCGACGCGGGCAGCGCGGTGCCGCTCTACACGGGCATCGCGGCGGACATCGGGGACGAGCAGGAGGTCGAGCAGAACCTGTCGACGTTCGCCTCGCACCTCGCGCGCATCCGCGCGGGGCTCGAGCGCGCGGGCCCCGACACGCTGTTCCTGCTCGACGAGCTGGGCGGCGGGACCGACCCCGACGAGGGCGCGGCGCTCGGGGAGGCGCTGCTCGCGTACTTGCTCGAGCGGCGCGTTCCGAGCCTCGTGACCACGCACCTCGGCCGGCTCAAGGAGTTCGCATTCCGCAACGCGCGGGTCGAGAACGCCTGTGCCGAGTTCGACGTCGCCTCGCTGCGGCCGCTCTACCGGCTGCTGGTGGGGACGCCGGGGGAGTCCTGTGCGCTGGCGGTCGCCGAGCGGATGCAGCTCCCCGCCGCGGTGGTGCGCGACGCGGAGGCGCGGGTCGAGCGGCGCGGGGAGGAGCAGCGCCAGCTCCTGACGGACCTGCGGCGCGTTCGCGAGGGCGCCGAGCGCCTGCGCAGCGAGGCCGAGCAGCGCGTCGAGGACCTGGAGGAGCGCAGCGGGGAGCTCGAGGCGCACCGCGTGCGCCTGGAGGAGCGCGGCGAGATCCTGGAGGCCGAGGCCCAGCGGGGCCTGGAGGAGCGCACGCGCGACGCCCGGGGGCTGGTCGAGCGCGCCCAGGCGCTGCTGCCGCAGCTCTCCGGTGCCCCGGCCCGGCAGCTGGCCACCCTGCTGGAGGAGCTGACCGGGGCGCTGCGGGGCGCGTCCCTCACGGAGCGACGACAGGAGTTCCTGCGGGGGCTCGGCAAGGGCAGCTACGTGTGGCTGCCCCGCTACAAGAAACGTTGCGTGGTTGCGAAAGTCGACCGCCAGCGCGAGCAGATCCGCGTCCGCCTGGGCTCCATGACGGTCGAGGTCCCGTTCGACGAGGTGACCTGGTACGAAACCTTGTGACGCCGCGAGACAGGGTAGGTAGCTCGATCTATGCTGACCGCCGCGCCGGGCGGGGGAACGCCGCGGGGCTGGATGAGGCGGGGCTGGACGAGGAGGAGTGATGCGGGAGATCTTGGTCATCGAGAACGACGCGCGCATCCTGGATCTCTTGACGCGTTTCCTGACGCGCCGCGGGTACCAGGTGCGGCGGGCGATCTCGCTGGAAGTGGCGGAGCGCGAGCTCGCGCTGCACCGTCCCGACATGATCCTCTCGGATCTGCTCGTCGGTCCCACCCACGCCGCCGGGCGCCTCCGGCAGTGGGCGCGCGAGGGCAAGCTGCCCCCGACGCTGGTCGTCTCCGGCTGCTTGGACGAGGAGATGGAGCGCCTGCTCGCCACCATCCCCCCCGTCGTCGGCACGCTGTCGAAGCCCTTCCGCTTCGAGGACCTCGAGGTCCACGTCTCCGCGGTCCTGAACACCGCGCCCGAGGCCGAGCCCCTCGGTGAGAGCGTCGGTGAGAGCGTCGGCGAGGCCCTCGGCGGTCCGCTGGAGTCGCTCGCCGCCGGGTCGGCCGAATCGCAGCCCTCCAGCACGCCCTGCTCGTGACGGGGCCTCCCCGGGTCCCATGGCTGGACTGCGCTGGACCACGTCGGGAGAGTCGCACGGCCCGGCGCTCGTGGCGGTCCTCGAGGGGCTGCCGTCGGGTCTCGCGCTGGACGTCGAGCGCATCGACGCGGAGCTCGCGCGGCGGCAGCGCGGCTACGGGCGCGGCGGGCGCATGCGCATCGAGCGCGACGCGATCCAGGTGCTCTCGGGCACGCGGGCGGGTCTCACGCTCGGCTCGCCGCTGACGCTGCTGCTCGAGAACCGCGACGCGACGATCGAGCAGTTGCCCGTCCCGACCAACCCGCGCCCGGGCCACGCCGACCTGGCCGGCTGCCAGCGTCACGGCCACCGCGACCCGCGCGCGGTGCTCGAGCGCGCCAGCGCGCGCGAGACGGCCGCGCGCGTCGCGCTCGGCGCCGCGGCCCGCCAGCTGCTCGAGTTCTTCGGTGCGGACGTGCTCGGCCACGTGGTCGCGCTGGGGGGGGACTCCGTCGCGGAGGGGCTCTCCTTCGAGGCGTCCCCGGCCGAGGTCCGGGCGCGCCGCGACGCGTCGGACTTCCACTCGCTCGACCCCGAGGCCGACGAGCGCTTCCGCCGCGCGGTCGACGAGGCCAAGGCGGCGGGGGACACGCTGGGGGGCGTGTTCGAGGTCCGGACGACGGGCCTGCCGCCGGGCCTCGGGGACTACGCCGACCCGCGCGAGCGCCTGACCTCGCGACTCGCGGCGGCGCTGCTCTCGATCCCGGCGATGAAGGGTGTGGAGTTCGGGCTCGGCTTCGAGGCCGCGCGGAGGCGCGGGTCGGAGGTCCACGACCCGATCGTGGCCGCCGATCCGCCCGGGGCGTTCGGTCGCTTCGCGCGCAGCTCGAACCGGGCCGGTGGGCTCGAGGGCGGCATGACCACGGGCGAGCCGCTGGTCGCGCGCGTGGCCATGAAGCCCATCGCCACGCTGCGGCAGGGCGTTGCGACCGTCGACTTCGACACGGGGGAGGCCGTCTCCTCGACCTACCAGCGCTCCGACGTGACCGCCGTGCCGGCCGCCTGCATCGTGGGGGAGGCCGTGGTCGCGCTGGTGCTCGCCTCGGCGCTGCTCGAGAAGCTCGGCGGGAGCTCCATGGCCGAGGTCACCCGCGCCTGGGACGCCTGGGTCGAGGCGCTGAAGGCGCTCTGAGGGCCTCCCGGGGCACTCGGCGGAGTCCTGCGGCCCCGCGCCCGGGGTCTCCTCGCGCGCGACTCCTCGGGTGCCGGCGAAGGGGTTCGGGGCCCGCGGGCAGGAATTCGCCGCGGGTGCTTGCATCGCCGGGGCCCGCCCGTACCATGTCGCGCTCTCCTCGCCGTGGTGTCGGCCTTCGGGTCCCCTCGCCTCCGGTCTCTGCCCGCGCCGTCCTCTGCCCGAGCCGTCCCTCGGTCCACGCCGTCCAATCGGTCCAAGCCGTCCATCGGTCATCGCCAGTGTGGCTCAACGGTAGAGCACCTGATTTGTAATCAGGAGGTTGTGGGTTCGACTCCCACCGCTGGCTCCACGCTCTCTGTCTGCACACCCGCGCGAGGCGGATCCCGTTCCCGATCGAAGTCCCAGGCGGCTCCGAACGGTCACCGGGTTGCTCCCTGGAAACGAGAACACAGCTGGATGACACGGGAGCGGCGCACGTCGACCACGACGGGCCCGCGATCGAACCGAGCACCGAGCTAGACCGCGCGAACCCCGCGCGGCCGCCCCACGGATGTGCATCCTGTGCGCATGCCGTGCAAGGAGGCCGACGCTGGCGGGCACGCGATCACCACAGGGGAGATTCCCGAGCGGCCAAAGGGGTCAGACTGTAAATCTGATGGCACAGCCTTCGCCGGTTCGAATCCGGCTCTCCCCACCAGCACGTCGGCCCTCGACTCCCATCCTCGATGCCCATCATGGATGCGGCGAAGGCCCACAAGCGGGGAGACCCTCCATTCAGCGGGCGTAGTTCAATGGTAGAACGTCAGCCTTCCAAGCTGAACACGTGGGTTCGATTCCCATCGCCCGCGCCACGTGCGTCGCTCCGCGGCGCCGGCTCGCACGACACGGACCCCACACGCTCCGGACCCAGAACGTCCCTCTCCCCCGCATCCTGGCTGAACGCACGCGGACGGGCCGGCGGCCCGCGCGCCTCCGTCCGTCCGACACGCTGCTGTAGCTCAGTGGTAGAGCACTTCCTTGGTAAGGAAGAGGTCATGGGT
>CAYGPA010000516.1:0-3913 GCA_964351535.1 uncultured Planctomycetaceae bacterium | reverse complement strand
CGTGAACATCGGCACCTCGGGCGCCGAGATCGGCGGAGCCTTCGGCGGCGAGAAGGAGACCGGCGGCGGCCGCGAGTCGGGCTCCGACGCGTGGAAGGCGTACATGCGCCGCCAGACCAACACGGTGAACTGGTCGACCGAGCTGCCGCTCGCGCAGGGCATCCGGTTCGGTTGACCCGTTCGGCCGGGTTCGTTGCCCGGAGACCTCGCTTTTTCGTGTCCCGGTCTCCGCGGGAGCCCGGGACACGAAAAAGCGAGGTGACTGCCACGAGGACAGCCACCCCGCCAGGGTGGGGGGAAGGTATTCCTTCTCTCGTTCAGAACGGTTGCGCGCCTAGGGCAGGGTCTCCACGAGGGAGAAGAGCGCGGCGCGGTTCTCGAGGTTGTTGTAGTTCGAGGCCTCCAGGAACTGCAGCAGGTCGTTGGTCGACGAGATGCCGTTGGCCATCTCGAGGGCCTTGTCCAGGAAGACCGTGTCGCCGGTCAGTTCGTAGCCGTAGGCGAACGAGGACCAGGTCTGGAAGTGGTCGGCGCCGTTCAGGAAGCCGCCGCTCGGAACGTTGTTGCAGTAGGGCACGTCGAGCGGGACGGGCGCGACCGCGAAGACCGACCACGGGCCCCGGCTGCCGCCGGTGCCCTTCCAGGCCGGATCGGAGATCATGCCGGTCGTCGAGCGCAGGAGCGACGTGTTGATGCGGGCCCGGTAGGCCGGGTAGAGGTTGCCGTACACCGTGTTGCGAACCGAGTAGATCGCGTTCTCGAGGATCGCCTGCTCGATGGACTGGCGACCGCGATGGGTGCTGTTCCACCAGTGGGCGTTCTTCAAGCTCTGGTAGTTGCCCGCGCACTGGGACTGGCCGTCGCTGATCAGGTTGGTCAGGCGGTTGAACCACGGCCGCGCCTGTACGCGCCAGTTCTCGCCGGAGGTGGCGTAGCTCGCGGCCATCGCGAACGTGATCCAGCCCTCGCCGCGACCGATGGTGAAGCCCTCACCGGGTCGGTTGGCCACGAAGTTCATGTCGCCGAGCATGCTGCCCGACTGGATGTACCCGTTGGCCGAGTTCGGCAGGTGCTGGTAGGAGAGGCGACCCAGCTCCGCCTGCAGGCGAATGTCGTCCTTCGACATGGTGTCGTTGCCGAGCCACGCGAGGATCATCGGGCTGCGCAGGTAACGGGTGTTGTGCTGGAAGTCGATCGGCTTGTGAGCCAGCAGGTTGGTCTCGTACCCGGGCGTCAGGCCCGCGTTCTCGACGAAGTTGACCTGGTAGCTCTGCACCTGATCGAAGCCCATGGGGTCGTTGTTGGACGTGACCGCCTGGTAGAAGGTGAAGGGCAGGTACTGCTCACCCTGGCCGTTGGTGCGGATCCACTGCTGGAAGCGCGTCGGCAAGCCGTTCTTGTTGAACAGCGCAGCGGGGTGGCGGTCCGTGTACATGCGGTGGGTGAGCTCGGCCAGCAGGTAGCCCTCTTGCGAGGCGCTGGCGGCGGTCACGATGCCGTCGTACAGGAAGATCTCCGTGCCGCTCGCCATCCCGCCGTGCTTGACGCCCCAGGGGTGCGCGAAGCCGAGGCGGTTCGAGAAGAACGGATAGGTGCCCGTCGCCTGACCGCTGATCATCACGGACTCGGCCGCCTGAAGGTCGGTGCGCAGCTTGTGGCGCATCGAGAACGGTCCCTTGTGGGACATCGTCGGGAGGCGGTGTTTCTGCGGGAAGTAGTTCGCCGTCGCGTCGTTCCACCACGACCACAGCTCCTGGCCCTGGTCGTTGGTTCCGCGTGTGCAGAAGCCCATGTTCTCGCGGCGCAGCAGCGAGTTGGCGCGGAACTCCGTGCCGTTCTTAACGATCGCCAGGCGCCGGTGGAACTGACCCTGGATCGGCATGACGTGCATCTTGCCGTCGGTGCGGGCCGCCACGATCGGGTACACGGTCCACGGCCCATCGGAGTACGGAGCGCCGATCTGCGGGTCGCTGATCTGATGCAGGATCTTCCAGGCAGGCGGCAGCAGGATCTCGACGGCGTCGAAGTACAGGCGGTCCTGCGGGTCGTCGATGGGGTCCTGCGGGTCGAGTCCGCTGGTCCCGTTGTGGACCCGCAGGTCCAGCATGATGCACTCCTCGCCCGACATGCGGGAGAGGTAGCTGTGGACGCCGAAGAAGCGGTCCAGTGCGCCGTTGGGCGGGCCCATGTTCGGGCTCTGCGAGCGCATGATGTCGTGGTAGACGTCCTCCTTGAGGATCGGGCCGTCCTTGGTGGTGCGCGTACCGCCGACGCTGGAGCGGTTCAGCTTGGCCGTGTACACGTGCCCGAAGACGTCGCGCGAGCGGATCAAGATGCTCCCGTTGGCATTCGCCAGGCCCTGGACCTGGTTCGAGAACACCTGCGCACCGGGGTTGTGCGGGGCCTCGAAGACGCGGTAGGTGATCCGGTCGCCCTGCTGGGCACCGATCGGTCGGCGAACCACCGCGATGACTTCGACGACGTCCGCGTCGAGCGGGTGGCCCGGATACCAGCTGACGCTGTCGATCTGGGTCGGCACCAGCGTTCCGTCGATGTCCTCGACCGACAGCGGCATGAGGCCGTCGGCGCGGGGGAAGGTCCCCGGGGGGACGGGAACGGTGGCGCGCAGCACGAAGTTGCGGAGGCGGGGTGCGCCGAGCTCGATCGAGGCGACCCAGTGGGCCGCGCCGCTCTCGACGACGATGCCGTTGCCCGTGGGCTGCGGCACGCTCTGGTCCGCGCCGTCCTCGGCGCTGGCGGTGACGGCTGCGACGCCCAGTGCGGCGGTGCAGGCGAGCGAATGGAAACAAGTGCGAGCGAACTCGGATCCGCGGTGGTTAGACCGCGTGCGAAGGTACTTCGCCAATCTCATGGAATTCCCCTCCTGAGGTTGGTGGATTCCCGTTTCGCCGCTGGGGAAGCGACGGTCTCTCTTCTCGATGGATCCGCAGCCGGGGAGATGCGGGAGGTCCGCACCTACTGGCACGGGGTCTGGGGGCCGACCCGAGTTCCGACCCCAGGGGGGGGAGGTGGGGGGAAGGTCGGAGCCGGGCTCGGATCGGCGCACCAGATTCGCTGAACTTCGGTGCAACGGCTGTGCCGAAGCTCCGTTAGCCGGCCGGACGGATGTCCCGGTGTTCCTGGACGTTGGCGGCCGGATCTGGTATCCCGGTGTCTCCAAAGGGGTCAGGCGCCCCCTGGAGTGAGAAAAAAAGTTCACTTCGACGCAGCGCAGGCAAGTCCGATTGCGTTGGATGTGCGGGATCGCTCCCGATGGCCGAGCGACTTGGCACGGATGCGCCCCGCAGTGTGCCAGAAACGGGAAGGGCTCCGCGGCTGAGCCTCCCGCGCGTGAACGTCTTCGGCATCCCCAAAGGCCGCGGGCGCCGCCGGAGGATCTCCGACGACGCCCGCGTGGGTCGGTCGCTCCGAGCGCCCGTGGGCGCCGGGCCCGACTAGAACTGCTGCGCGAGGGCCATCAGCGCGGCCCGGTTCTCGAGCGCGTTGTAGCCGCCGTTCTCCAGCAGGGTCAGCAGGTCCCCGCCGCCCAGGGCCTCGGCCGCGCGGTTGAGGAAGACCGAGTCTCCCGTCAGCTCGTACGCGTACGCGAAGGTGGCCCAGATCTGGTACGTGTCGGGCCCGTTGGTCTGACCCGCGCCGGCGCCGCAGAAGGGCGGCTGCTGGATGTCCAGGGGCGCGACGGCCAGGTAGCTCGCCGGCCCGTGCCAGTTGTTGTGCCAGGCCATCGGCCCGACCATCGCGTAGGCCGAGTTCTCGAGCGTCAGCTCGGTCTGCATCGTCCGGGCGTTGTCCACCCCGCGGAACACGGTCTCCACCACGCTGCGCAGAGCGTTCTCGGTGATCGCCTGCTCGATCGACTGCCGCGCGCGGAAGTTGCCGTTGAACATCTTGC
>CAYGPA010000515.1:0-3918 GCA_964351535.1 uncultured Planctomycetaceae bacterium | reverse complement strand
CCGTGGGGCCCGCCCAGCACGAAGCGGCCGGTCGGGTTGATGTGGTAGATCGTCTGCGCGTCGAGCATGTTCGCCGGGATGACGGCCTTGATGACCTTCTCGAGCACCTCGCGCTGGATGGTCTCCTGGTCGACCTGCTCGTCGTGCTGGGTCGAGATCACGACCGTGTGCACGCGCAGCGGGGCGCCGTCCTCGTACTCGACGGTGACCTGACTCTTGCTGTCGGGGCGCAGCCACGGGAGCGTGCCGTTCTGGCGCAGCTCGGCGAGCTTGTTCACGAGCTGGTGCGAGTAGTGGATCGGGAACGGCATGAGCACGTCCGTCTCGTCGCACGCGTAGCCGAACATGAGGCCCTGGTCGCCGGCGCCCTGCTCCTTGTGCAGGCCCTCGCCCGCGGTGACGCCCATGGAGATGTCGGGCGACTGGGTGTCGAGGCGCACGACGACCTCGCAGGTGTCGCCGTTCATGCCCACGGCCTCGTCGTCGTAGCCGATCTCCTTGATCGTCTTGCGCGCGATGGCCTCGTAGTCGGCCTTCGCCTTCGTGGTCACCTCGCCCGCGATCACGCAGAGGCCGGTGGTGACGAGGGTTTCGCACGCGACGCGGCTGGCCGGGTCCTCGGCGAGCAAGGCGTCGAGGATGGCATCCGAGACCTGATCGGCCATCTTGTCGGGATGGCCCATGGAGACGGATTCGGATGTGAAGAGCTGTCGAGCCATGTCGTCGAGCGGGGTAGTGGCTTGGGCCGCAGTTCGAGTCCTCGTGGTCGACCGGGGTCGACCGCGCCGCTCGCACCGCGCGCCGTTCATGGAAACGCGCTCGCCCCCTCGGGGGGAGAACGCAGCGTGAGCGGAAGGATACTTCGCTTCGCGGACGGGGCCAAGCGCCCGGGACCGGACGATGACCTTCCCGGGGGCCCAGGCCGCTCAGGGCCCTTCCCCGACGTCAGCCGGGCGGAGGCGGCGGCTCCTCGCGCGGCCCGAGGCAGCAGGCTTCCAGGGCCGCGAGCGTCTTCTCGGTGGCGCCCTTCTGGGCCTGGACCACCGCGAGACCGGCCTGCGCCATCGTGCGGCGCGCCTGGGCGTCCCCGAAGAGCCGCGCGATGGCCGCGCCCAGGGCCTCCTCGTCCGCGACCCGCAGGCTGGCGCCGGCGTCCTCGAGCAGCGCCGCCTCCTGGGCGAAGTTGTCCACGTGCGGCCCGTAGACGACCGCGATGCCCTGGGCGGCCGGCTCGAGCATGTTCTGGCCCCCGTGGGGCACCAGGCTGCCTCCCACGTAGACCAGGTCGGCCAGGGCGTAGAAGGACTCCAGCTCGCCGATCGTGTCGACGACGAGCGGCAGCTCGGGATCGGCCGCGGCCCCGCGGGCGCGCAGCTCGGTGAGGCGCTGCGCGGACCGGCCGCAGGCCTGGAGGGAGCGCACGACGTCGACGGCGCGCTCGGGGTGGCGCGGGACCAGGACCAGGCGCGAGTCCGGAGCGCCCGCGAGCCAGGCGCGGGTGACGATCGCCTCCTCCGGCTCGTGCGTGCTCCCGGCGACGATCACGTTCTGTCCGGGTCGGCCTCCGAACAGCTGGCGCAGCTCGACGCCCAGCTTCGAGCCCGGGTCGCGCTGGCCGATCTTCAGCCCGTCGGCCTTCATGTTGCCGGTCACGAACACGCGCTGACGAGCGTTCGAGAGCTCGCGGAAGCGCGCGGCGTAGGCGTCGTCCTGAACGCAGAACAGCGAGATGCGGCTGAACTGCGGCAGCAGGTTCCGGAACAGGCGGTAGTGGCCGAAGCTGCCGCCGGTGATGCGACCGTTCACGACGGCGACCGGGATTCCGCTGCTGTTGCAGCAGCGCAGGAAGTTGGGCCAGACCTCGAGCTCCACGAGCACGACGCAGTCGGGGCGGATCCTGCGCAGCATGCGCGAGACGATGAACGACACGTCGACGGGGAAGCGCACGATGCGCATGCCGGGATACGTGCGCCGGGCGACCTCGAGGCCCGTGTCGGTCGTCGCACAGATGACGACCTCGATCTCGGGGTGCCGCTGCTCGAGCGCGCGCACGAGCGGCATCGCGACCTTGACCTCCCCCACCGACACACCGTGGATCAGGATGCGCCGACGCTCGCCGGGCCCCGGCGGACGGGGCAGGCCGCGACCGAACAGGCGCTGGGCGACCATGCCGCGGAACTCGGCGCTCTGGATCGAGCGCGTCACCCACCAGGGCGAACCCACCGCGAGCGCGAGCAGCCAGCAGAGGTCGTAGAAGCGGTACAGCAGGCCGCGCCAGAGCCCGGGGTTGGGGTCGGCGAGGATCGGCTCGGGGCCCGGGGGCCCCGGGTGCGGGCCGTCGACTTCCGGGCCGTCGACTTCCGGGCCGGCGAGTTCCGGGCCGGCGACCGCGGGGTGCTCGGGCTCGGATGCCGGCTCCGCTGACCGAGCGGCCTCTCCGGTCGGCGTGGTCGGGCTCGGCGCGCTCGGTTCCGGGGCCGGGGGCGGCATGCCCGGAGTTACCTCCCGGCCGTGGGCGGTCACGTCGCGCCGTGGCACTTCTTGTACTTCTTGCCGCTCCCGCACGGACACGGGTCGTTGCGGCCGACGGCCTTGACCGCTCCGGCGGGGACCGGCGGGGTCGCCGGTTTCGGCGGCGCGGCGGCGGGGGCCGCCGGCTTGGTGGTCGTCGCGGACGACGGCGCCGGTGCCGCGGCAGCGGGCGCGCCGCCCTCTCCGGAGGCCTCTGCCGGCGCCCCCTGGGAACCGCGAGCGCGCTGCGCGGCGTCGACCTGCGCCTGGCGGAAGCGCATCGCGTCGAAGGCCTGGCTGGCCGAGATGCGGCGCGCCGCCGGCCGGGCCGGGCGCCGCTGGGCCTGCTGCTGGCCCGCGTTCTTGGCCGGGCCCTGGTAGACGGTCGCCTGCTGGCGCTGCTGGACCTCGGGGACCTCCGAGCCGACGCGGATGCGCAGCAGGAGGCTCGCGACCTCGTCCTCGACTGCTTCGAGCAGCTTCTGGAACAGGTCGTAGCCCTCGCGCTTGTACTCGTTCTTCGGATCCTGCTGGGCGTAGCCGCGCAGGCCGATCCCGATCTTCAGCGCGTCGAGCGCGTGCAGGTGGTCCTTCCAGCGCGAGTCCATCGCGTTGAGCAGGATGTACTGCTCGATGCGGCGCATGACGTCGGGCGTGACGGTCTTCTCGCGCTCCGCGTAGAACTCGAGGACCGCGTCGAGCGCCCGGTCGATCCCGACCTCGGGGTCGACGGCCTCGCCGGCCACGGCGGCGTCGACCTCGAAGCCGAACGTGCGCTGGAACCAGCCCGTGAAGGCCTCGACGTCGCCGGACCAGGTCTCGGCGGCCCGCTGCAGCGCGCGCTCGAGCATGCGCTCGGCCTTCTCGCGCAGCTCGGTGCCCTCCAGGATCTCCTGGCGGACGCCGTAGATCGTCTTGCGCTGCTGGTCCATGACCTCGTCGTATTCCAGCAGGCTCTTGCGGATCTCGAAGTTGTAGTCCTCGACCTTGCGCTGCGCCTTCTCGATGGCGCGCGAGACCATCTTCGACTCGATCTCCTGGCCCTCGGTCATGCCGAGGCGCTCCATCAGGCGGACGACGCCGTCCTTGTAGAAGCGGCGCATCAGGTCGTCCTGCAGCGACAGGAAGAAGCGCGATGCGCCCACGTCTCCCTGGCGGCCGGAGCGACCGCGGAGCTGGTTGTCGATGCGGCGCGACTCGTGGCGCTCGGTGCCGAGCACGTAGAGCCCGCCCAGTTCGAGCACGGCCTCCTCGAGCTGCTGGCACTCCGTGCGCACGCGTTCGCGGATGCGGTCGATCTCCTCGAGGTGCTCCTCGTCGCCCTCCTGCAGGCCGGCCTCCTCGAGCGCTTCGCGCAGGCGCCACTCGAAGTTGCCGCCCAGCTTGATGTCGGTGCCGCGGCCGGCC
>CAYGPA010000514.1:0-3922 GCA_964351535.1 uncultured Planctomycetaceae bacterium | reverse complement strand
CCGCCGAGGTCGAAGCGGCCGCGGCCGGGGTGGGCGGTCTCGAGGGCGCGGTTCATCGCGGGGCCGGGCAGGACGGAGTCGCCCCAGGGTTGTGCGATCGTCGTGCGCAGGCCGCACTGCGCGAAGGCGCGGCGGAAGTCGGCGTCGAACAGGCGGTTCATGTTGTCGGCGCGGTAGATGCCCTGGACGGCGGTCGTGGCCGCGCGCGGGCCGAGCGAGCGTTCGAGGAAGGCGTGGAGTTCCTCCTCGGAGAGCAAGAGGTGCGCCCAGTGCGGAACCACGGGATCGTTGAAGCCCAGGCGGCCGTGGTCGGGGTCCTCGAACCACAGGTGGTGGCCGATGGCGCAGGACCAGATCGGCGCGAACTGCGAGAAGACCGCACCGCCGGGGACCAGCACGCGGCGCGCTTCGTTCAGGGCGCCGTCGAGGTCCGGCAGGTGCTCGAAGGCGCAGCTCGAGAAGACGAGGTCGAAGGAGGCGTCCTCGAACGGCAGCTCCTCGGCGCGGCCGCGGCGCATCTCGTAGCGTTCGTCGGGACGATCGTCCTCGATGTTCGGGTCGCACGCGGTCCACTGCGCGACGCCGAGGTCGCGCGCGGCCTCGGGCGGGATCGTGCCGCCGATCTCGAGCACGCGCTTGCCCGGCAGCCCGGCGAGCTCGTGCAGGACGTCCAGCGCCTCGCGCACCCACGGGTTCAGGTTGCGGGGACCGCCGGTGTGTTCGCTGTGCGCGCCGGGCGCCGGCGGAGCGGAGTTCGGAGCGACGGCCTCGAGGTCGGCCAGGTTGTCGCGCGTGAGCTCGTCCCCGGGCGCGAGCGCCAGCGCCTCGCGCAGGCACGCACGCGCCGCACGCAGATCCCGCGCGCGGTAGCGCAGCACCGCGAGGTCGTTCAGCAGCGCTACGCGCGTGTGCGCGGCGCTGGACCCGGGCACCGGGTTCACGAGGCTCTCGCTCGACAGCAACCGGATGGCGCGGATCGTCGCCAGGTCGAATTCCCGCTCGGCGACGAGGCGCCGAACGTCGTCGACTTCGCGGGCGGGGTCCAGCGTCGCGGCGTCGGCGGCGCCCTCTCGTGCGTGCTCTTGTCTCATGTGGGTCGGTTCCGCGTGGGGACTCCGGAGCGTTCTTCGAACGAGCCCGGGGAGACCTTGAGCACTCCACCTGCGCCGCAGCTCCTCATCCCGCGCCTGCACTCGGCGCCGCGATCGGGTGCCCACGAAGCGGCGGCCGGGCCCGCGAGCGCGGGACCGGCCGCCGGAGGTCTCGAGCCGAACGAGATCAGGGCGCCAGGCCCACCTCGAGCGCGGTGGTGGCGTTGGCGTTCTGCCCGCACGGGCCGGGCCCGTCGCGGTAGATCACCTGCAGGTGCACGACGTCACCCGGCATCCAGCCCTCGCTGGCTCCGAGGCCCGGGCCCCAGGAGGCTGCGCCGGTCGCGTCGCTCATGCGCGCGGTCAAGCGGCGCACGCCGCCTTTCAGGCAGAGCAGGCCGTCCTGCCACAAGTTGCCGTAGCCGCCCACGGCAGGCCCGTCTCCGCGCACCAGCACGGCGGGCTGCCCGGGAGGCAGTCCCATGGCGAGCGGGGTGAGGTCGTCCGCGGCGGCGCTGAGCGAGCCGCCGGCCGTCAGGACGGCTCCCGCGCCCGTCGAGTTGGCGCAGCCCTCGGCCGCGTCCGGAGCGCTCTCGTTGCCGCACGGACAAGCGCTGCCGGCCCCGTTGCCGAAGCAGAACATCGTCCCCACCGTCGCGGGCACCTCCAGCGGAGTGCCGAGCTGGCCCAGGGCGTCCGTCCCGAACGCGGCCTCGCGGTTCCAGACGGCGTAGACCTGGCTCGCGTCCTCGTTCGGCCGCAGCTGCGACTCGAACTCGGGCTGCACGCGCGCCGTGACGCGCACGACCTTGTCGAACGTCGCGCCCTGGTCGAAGCTACGCGTGATCTGGATGTCGAGCGGAGAGGACTCCTCGAAGCCGTCGTACACGTTCGTCTCGGTGCCCCACGCCAGGATCATCGCGCCGTCGTCCTGGGTGCCGGTCTTCGGCGTCCCCACGAGGCGCGGCTCCAGCACGTTCACGGTCGTGTCGTGGATGTTCGACACGTTCTGCGGCGCGAGCCACGTCGCCCCGCCGTCCAGCGAGCGCCGGAGGTAGAAGTTGTAGTTGGCGAGGTCCGTGTAGCGCGCCAGCGGGCCGTTCCACGTGTACGTGTAGCCGAGGATCAGCATCGGTCCGCGCAGCAGCGCGCGGTGCGCCCGCGCGTCCTCGTAGGGATTGTCCTGCGTCCCGTCGAGCAGGTTGCCCGCGTCGGCATCCGGAGTCTCGCTGCTCAGGTTGACCGTCGGCGTCGCGGCGATCACGTCCTGGTCGAGAGACGTGGAGCACTTCAGCAGGACGTCGGAAGGCGCCCCCTGGGTGTCGACTCCCTGCCGCCAGAAGACGGCGATCGCGGGATCGACTCCGTTGGGCGCCTGCAGGACGAAGCGCACGCGGCGCGAGTTCTCCAGGACGCCCGTGAGCGCGGCGCCCGGCGATCCGGACAGCGACGTCGCGGAGCCGTTCTGCACCGGCGCGTCGAACGGGAAGACGTGGAGCTGCACCGTCTTGCCCTCGATGATGTCGGGGATGCCCTTGGTCTCCTCGTAGGCGAGGACCACCTTGAACACGGTGCCCTCCTTCACCATTCCGAGGTTCGGTCGCGACGCCCCGTGGTTCGAGATCGAGCCGGCGACTCCGACGAACGGGTAGCCGTTGCTCGAAGTCGTGTCGTAGGCGCTGTGGTCGGTCAACGGCGCGCGGTTCAGCCGCAGGTCCTGCGGGTTCTGCGCGATGTCGGCGGTCCACGCGTACCAGATGTCGGTGCCCTTGGTGGTCTTGGCTCCGCTCGAGCCCTCGCCGGGCCCCTCGGCGTCACCGGGTTGCAGGCCTTCGGGGTCCTCTTGCCACGTCATGACCCAGCGCGGCCCGTTGCCACGGCTCAGGTCCGCGATGGCGTCGCGGCGTCCGTAGGTGAGCTGCAGCGGCGGGTTGAAGCCGCCGGCCACGTCGCCGTACGTCCAGGTCGTGCCGCCGTCGTTCGAGATCGCGGCGTAGACGCCGCTGTACGGCACGTGGCGTTCGTTGGGGTACACGTCGAGGTCCGGGTAGCCGGCCTCGCCCTGGACGGAACTCTGCCCGACGTCACCGAAGTTCCAGGTCTCCTCGGGGCAGTACTTGTCCGTCCACGTCACGACGATGTTGTCGCCGTTGTTGAAGATGTTCGGCTTGGCGGAGTCGCCCCAGTACTCCTCGAGGACACCGTCCCCGTCCCAGTCCGTCCTCGACGAGTAGGCGCGCGCGGTGTTCGACACGTTGACCGGGTCCGACCACGTGGCGCCGTCGTCGTCGGAGTACCGCACGAAGATGTCCTTCGGCAGGTGCACCTTCGAGCGCGGATGCCACACCGGTTGGTCGTGGTTGGCGTCGCCGTAGACGATCACGAGCCGGTCGTCGTGGACCCCCATCGGAGTCTTGAAGAGCCGCACGAGCTTGACCTTGAAGGCCTCCCCGCCCGGAACGGCGCCTCCGGTCACGGCCGGGCTCTCGACGCTGAGCGTCGTGGCCGGTCCGAAATAGAGCTGCTCGTCGGCGCGAGCGAGCGTGCAGGCCACGAGGGCCACGATGATTCCAAGTGTCGTCCGCATGACGTCCTCCAGGCGTATCTCTTGTCCGAAACAAGAGGATGCGAACGGACGGCACCGAGGAGAATACGGCCGAGGGCGTCGTCGAAAACCCCGGAGTGCGTAGGCCCCGTTGCGTCGACGCGTCGCTAACCGCCGAAGCTCTCTCGGTCGACGCCCAGGCGGTCGAGGTCGTCGCGGACGAGCTCGTAGACGGCCTCGGCGTAGCGGCGGATCTCGTACTGGGCGTCGGGCTTCAGGCGCTGGT
>CAYGPA010000513.1:0-3923 GCA_964351535.1 uncultured Planctomycetaceae bacterium | reverse complement strand
CGGACGTCATGGGGAGGAGGATGTTCTCGAGCATGCAGGTACCAACCCTTGTTGTGGCCTCAGCCGATTGCGCCCGTAGGGCGCGGGGATGCCGCGAGCCTAGGTGGTACCGGAAGTCTCCGCCAGGGTCCTAACTGACGAGGACCGGCTCGGATCGCTCGGGCAGGTCTCATGGCCGGGAAGAGCCCATCAACGTCACGCGTACGTCATCGCGGCCAGCGTGGAGCTCATGGCGAGCATGAGGAACGCCGGAACGGAGCGAACCAGCGGGTCGGAGACCTTCACGTGCATCGCCAGCGCTCCGAGCATCAGCGCGGCGACGAGCAGGCTCGCCGGCAGGACCAGCGCGGGGAACCCGATGCCTGCGATGAGCGCGACGGCGGAGCCGATCTTGAGGAAGCCGACGAGGTAGAAGAACCACTCGGGCAGTCCGTAGGCGCGGAACTCCTCCTTCAACGACGGAGCGTCTCCTCCGCGATAGCGCGTCGAGGAGTTCGCTCGCAGCAGCCAGACGTTCAGCAGACCGAGAGCAAGGATGACTTGAAGAGCGGTGAGGATGGTGTCAGGCATGGGGGCATGAACGTCGCGTTCGAATGGTGTCGAGGGCTGTCGATCGTGGCGTTTCTCGTCTACGGAGCGAGCTGCATCTTCACGCAGCACATGGCGGCTGAGTTCGAGCGCTACGGGCTGAGCCGCCTGCGCAGGTTCGTGGGTGTGCTGGAGGTCCTGGGGGCCGTCGGACTGCTCGTCGGATTCGTCGTTCCCGCGATGACCTTGCTCGCCTCGGCGGGACTCGTGCTGTTGATGGCACTGGGCGTGGCGACGCGGATCCGGGTGCGAGACCCCTTCCCTCAGATGCTTCCGGCGGTCTTTCTGCTGCTCGTGAACGGATTCGTCTTCGCCTACGCGGCGTCGCGCTGACGAAGTCTCCACCGACTGTTCGCTCGGCTCCCGCCCCGCGGATGCAGGCTTCCTGGATTCCGGCTCGCGCGCGGGTGCGCGGGGGCGACCCGCGGGGTAGGTTCGGCGCCGCGATGAGCGCCTTCGTTCCCGTTCCCGAAGCGCTGGGCGGGGCCTTCGGGCCCTACGAGCTCCTCGACGAGCTGGGTCGCGGAGGCGCGGGCGTCGTCTACCGCGCCCGCCAGCGAGCTCCCGACCGGGTCGTGGCCCTGAAGGTGATCTCGGAGTTCCAGTTCCCCTCGTCGCGCGAGCGGCAGCGCTTCGTCTCCGAGGCCTCGATCGCGTCCCGCATCGTCCACCCGGGCATCGTCCCGGTGTTCGACGTCGGGGTCCACGAGGGCCGGGACTACTACACGATGGCGCTCGAGGAGGGCGGCAGCCTGAAGGAGCGCCTGGCGGACGGGCCGCTCGAGCCGCGCGCGGCTGCGCAGCTCCTGATCGAGCTCTGCGACGCGGTTCACTTCGCGCACGAGCAGGGCGTCGTCCACCGCGACCTGAAGCCCGCGAACGTGCTGTTCGACGCCTCGGGGCATCCGCGCATCACCGACTTCGGCCTCGCGAAGGACGTGTCCACGTCGGAGGGGCTGACGCTGACCGGCGAGGTCGTCGGCACGCCGAGCTACATGGCGCCCGAGCAGATCGCCGGCACCTCCGCGATCGGGCCGACGACCGACGTCTACGCCCTCGGCTGCGTGCTCTACACCTGCTTGACCGGCAAGCCGCCGATCCGCGCGGCGTCCGTGCCGGCGACGTTCCACCAGATCCTCGAGACCCCGCCCGTGCCGATGCGCCTCGCGAACCCGTCCGTGCCGCGCGACCTCGACGCGATCGCGCTGATGTGCCTCGAGAAGCGCGCCGAGCATCGTTACGCGTCCGCGCGCGCCCTCGGCGACGACCTGCGCGCGTTCCTGGAAGAGCGCCCGATCCAGGCCGACGACGGCCGCACCAACGCCTTCCTGCGCCTGCTCGCGCAGGAGACGCGGCACACCGACGTCATGGCGCGCTGGAGCCGCATCGGCATGGTCCACGCCGCGCTGAACTTCGCGATGTTCGCCGCGACCGGGGTGCTGCTCCTCGCCGGCGTGAGCGGCGGGTGGCCCTACGTCGCCCTCTGGGTTCCGGGCTTGGCGCTGGCGACGGCCGTGCCCGTCTTCCTGCGGTCGCGCCAGGGCCCGCTGACGCCGATCGAGCTGCAGCTCTCCTACGTCTGGGGCATCTTCGCGCTGTCCGTGGTCGTCGCCGGACTCTGCCAGGGGCTCACGCGCGGCACGGTGTTCGACCTCGTCCCGGCCGTGTTCGTGCTGGCGGCCTTCGCCATCGCCTGCATGTCGGTGATCCTGCGCGGCTCGTTCTACCCGTTGGCGATCGCCTGCGGCCTCTGCGCCGTCGCCAGCGCCGCGGGCCCCCCGTGGACGATGGTCCCGGCGGGCACGGCCCTCGCCGCCCTGCACTTCGCGATCGCGCTGCGCGCGGGCAAGCTGCGCGGCACGGTCGAAACCTGAACCCATCGACCGCCCGCCCCGAGAGCAGTGCGGAAGGGGGGACTCGAACCCCCACGCCTTGCGGCACAGGAACCTAAATCCAACAGGGGGCCGCGTAGCTCTTTGATAGAGAAGGACTTGCGAGCGCGCTCCGAGCTTGGCCCCCCAACGGGCCCCCTAAGCGTCGGCTTGCAGACGCTTCTCGGCTGCCGCTCGCTCTGCATCTTGCATCGCGCGAATCGCCGACTCCTTGGCTCCGTCGGGCAGGTGCGAAGCGTAGCGCGCCGTCGTCTGCACCGACTCATGCCCTGCGAGCTCACCGATCGTCGGCAGCGGCGTGCGAGCCTGGGCCAGCCGGGAGCAGAAGCCGTGGCGCAGGTCGTGGAGTCGAAGGTCTCCGAACCCAGCGCGGCGCGCAGCGGCCTTGAAGCGGCTGCTGACCGCCTGCGGACGCTTGTCCTGCCATTCGAACCAGACGAAGTCCGGCCCCTTCATGGGCAGCGCCGGCCGCTCGGCCTCGATCTGGGCCACGCTCGTTGACCAGAGGCCGCCTGGGGAGTACATCCCGTGTCAACTATGCCCACCGCGTTCCGAGTCATCGATGTCTTCACGCCGAACAGCCAAGCGCGTATCAACTTCGTAGAGCGCCCGGATTTGGAGAACCATGTTGTCGATTCACTTGGAACGCCCGGCAAGCAGGTCGTTGTCTACGGGCACAGCGGGTCAGGCAAGTCGAGCCTCCTCTCTCGGAAACTGGAACAGGTCTACGAGAACCACATTACGACCCGATGCCAGGCGGCCACCACCTTCGATCAGATGCTGTTGAATGCATTCGACCAACTCGACCTCTTCTACGCAGATACCTCCAGTTTCTCGGAAAGCAGCTCAAGCTCGACTGGAATCGAAACGCAGTTCGCGGCAGTAAGAACCTCATTGGCTCGTTCGACGGATCGAGGATCGACGGAGAACAAGCGACGAGTTATTCCTCCTCAGTTGACTGCGCAGCGCCTAGCGCAATTCATGGGAGCCAAGGACCTGTGCTGGGTGCTAGAGGATTTTCACAAGATCGATCCGGGCGAAAAACGTCACCTCGCTCAATCTCTTAAGGTGTTCTGCGACGAGAGTGTCGACTTCGAGCGCGTTCGAGTGATTCTCATCGGGGCTGCGGGTACGGCCCGTCAAGTGATCGAGTGCGACCGTGAGATGCGGAACAGGGTCGCGGAGATTGAGGTCCCACTCATGTCGAGTAAGGAGCTATTCGCAATCCTCGAGAACAGTGAGCAGTTCTTGAACATCGAGATCCCAAGCTGGCTCAAGGCGGAGATCGTTCGCTACTCCAGTGGCCTAGGCAGCGTGTGCCATCAATTTGCGCTCAGCATGTGCCAGGTCCATGAGATAGCGCGGACCTGCGATGAAGTTGTGAAGTTGACTGAGGATGACTTCAAGAAGGCCCAGGACCGCTACATCCGGCAACACTCGGAC
>CAYGPA010000512.1:0-3930 GCA_964351535.1 uncultured Planctomycetaceae bacterium | reverse complement strand
GTCCGGGCGCGCGCCCTCGACCAGCGCGAGGCTGTCCTCCTCGTCGAAGGCCAGGCCGACGGTGACGTGCCCCATCTCCTTCGCGGCCTTCAGCATGTCGATCTCGTTCTGGAACGTGATGCCGCTCTTGGTGAGGACGCGGTAGATCTCGGAATCCTTGTCGACGTAGCTGATCGACGGCCCGATGTTCGAGACGGAGCACACCCCCATGTCCAGGCAGCGCCGCAACACCGTCACCATGTCCTTCAGCGGGTCGTTGGCGTTCAGGCACGCGCAGACGAAGGCGTCGCCGCGCATCGCGGGCAGGATGTCCTGTTCGGTGTAGTCGAGCGTCTGGCGATTCGAGTCGAGGATGGGCCACATCATGGCCATCGTGCCCATGCCGTTCGCGCGCAGGCGCGCGCCGGAGAACGTGTTGACGCAGTCCGCGCCGGCCTTCTCGAGCAGGCTGGCCACGAGCCCGCTGCCCGCGCTCGCGATGAAGAGCGGCACGCGCGCTGCGACCTTCCGGCGCAACTTCTCGAGAATCTCCTCCCGCGAGGTCCGAGGCACGATCATCTCCGCACGACTCCTTCCGGCGACCGCCTACCGGCCGCGGGAGCAGGATAGGTCCCGGCGGCGCCCCGCGCAGTCTCGAACTCGAGGGCGGACTCGATCTCCGGGCCGCGGCGGTGCTGAAACGCCCGGAGGCGGAATCCGAAGGAGTCGGGAAGGAGGAGTGGAGCCGCTCGAACCTCGCAGCGAGGTACGGGTCGCGATCCCGACCCGATGACGACCCGAACCGCGGCCCGGAACCTCGTTCTCTTCGCAACCGTACTGCTCGGGGCTCGGCCCGCCGCTGCTGCGGAAGACCGCGTGCTGGTGCTCACCGGCCTGACGCTCGTCGACGGAACGGGCGCGGCTCCACGTTCGAACGCCTGCGTCGTGATCCGCGGCTCGATCCTGGCGGAGGTCTCGACCGGGCCGCGGGGCGAGCTCCCCCAGGGCGCGGAGGTGGTCGATGCGCAGGGACTGTTCGCGGTCCCCGGACTGATGGACGTCCACACGCACCTCGCGACGGACCCGAACGAGGACGGGTTCGAGGACGCCGTGCGCGCGCAGCTCCGGGAGCTCCTGGGCCGCGGCATCACCGACGTGCGCGACATGGCCGGGGACGGACGGGTCCTCGCCGACCTGGCGAGCCGCACGGCCTCCGGCGAGCTCCCGGGCCCGGACATCCACTTCGCCGCGCTGCTGGCGGGTCCGGACTACTTCGGCGACCCGCGCATCCGCGCGGCCTCGGTCGGCGTCGAGCTCGGCACCGCGCCCTGGGCCCACGCCGTGACCGACGAGACCGACCTCGCCGAGTTGATGCAGACCGTCGACGCGTTCGGGGCGCGCGGCGTCAAGCTCTACGCCGAGCTGGGTCCCGAGCTGACCGCGCGCGCGACCTCCGCCGCGCACGAACAGGGCCTGAAGGTCTGGGCGCACTGGGTCGTCGCGCCGGGGCGCACGCGCGCGCTCGACGTGATCCGCGCCGACGTCGACGTCGTCTCCCACGCCTTCATGTTGATGCACGACGCCACGCCGGCGGAGCGCGAGTCCAGCTCCGCGGTCGTGCGCGCAGCCGGCGGCGAGGCGCTCTTCGAGGAGGTGGAGCGCCACGGGACCATCCTGGACGCGACCCTGATCGCCGCCGCCGGGCTGCGCGCACCGCCCAGCTGGGTGCCGCCGAGTCGGTGCGCCGCCGACGTCACGCGCCTCGCGCACGCGGCCGGCGTACGGGTCGCCACCGGCAGCGACCACCCCGGCGACGGAACGCTGCCGGGCATCCACCTGGAGTACGCGCTGCTCGTGGAGGACGCGGGGTTCACGCCGCTCGAGGTCCTCGAGGCCGCCACGCGGATCAGCGCCGAGGCCATCGGGATCGAGGGCACACGGGGGACGATCGAAGCGGGCAAGGAAGCCACGCTGCTGCTGCTCGACGCGGACCCGAGCCAGGCGGTCGCGGCGCTCGCCGTGCCCGCCTTCGTCGTCAAGCGCGGAGTCGTCTACTCCGGTGCGGAACTGCGCGCGAGCGACGCGCCGGTCGCGCCGCTCGCGTCCCTCCCCGCGCGCCTGGCGAAGTAGCTGGAGCCGCTCCGCGGCGCGGAGCGGCATCCCGCACGAGTCGCCTGCCCGCGAGCCGCGCTCAGTCGCGCGCGAGCGGCGCGCTGGCGCGCCGACCTCCGGTCCACGCGCCTTGCTCCTGACGCCAGCCGAGGCGTGTTGCGCTGGCTTCACTCACGGCTCCGGTCGCGTCGAGCGTGCCGTTCTGGATCATCAGCGCGCGGTAGCTCCCGGGCAGGCTTCCCGCCGGCACCACGCTGCCCGGCTCCGGCGCGAAGTGCGTGTTCTCGCGGATCGCGACATGGTCGGGCAAGGCGGCGCGCACGCCCATGACGAGGAAGTCGAACGACACGTCGCCCGCGCCTCCTTCGTTCTCGCGCACGACGATCCCCGCCGGCCCCTTGCGCGCCACGTACAGCCCGCGGTTCGGGCCCAGCGGGGTCAGGTTGACGGTGACTCCCTCCGCTCGCGCGACGAGGCGGAAGCTCTCCGGCAGCGACAGGCTCGCCTCGCCGTTCACGAGCTGCGCCGTGCCGCGGAAGTACACGCCGTGCTCGGGACCCTCGAGCGAGACGTACGCGATCTCCTGCGTCGGATCCGCGGGGTGCGGCTGCACGAAGGTCTTGGCGGCGCCGAACACGATGCCCGTGCCGCCGTTGATGCCCGCGACCTCGACGTTCGCGTTGCGCACCGACACGAAGCCGGAGCTGCTGTCGTTCGCGGGCGTGGTCAGCGCCGTCAGGAACTCGGGGCCGCGCACCGTGGCCAGCGCGCCGGCCTCGGGGTCGATGCTGCTCGTGGTCACGAGGTTGGTGACCGTGGGAAACCCTCCCCCCGCGCTCGAGATCGTCTCGACGATGCCGAACGAACCGTTGCCCGAGCTGCGCATCACGGACTTCAGGACGCTCGCGGGGTTCGACACGGCGAGCGAGCCGACGACCTCGAGCGGGCGCGTCGGGAAGGTCGTCCCCACGCCGACGAACCCCGTCGCCGGACTCACGAACAGCCTGTCGGAGAGCGGCAGCAGCTTGCCGAGCTGCGGCACGCTCGAGGCCTCGATGCACGTCCCCGGATCCGCGGAGTCGCGGATCGCCTCGGCGCAGCCGGCCGAGCCGATCGTCTCGACTCCGGGTGCGTCCGGCGGCGTCACCTCCGCGGGAGTCTGGGACAGCGCGGGCGCGGCTGCGAACGACGCGATGCTCGCGGCGAGGACGCGGACGAATTGCTGAGAAGAGAGCTTCATCTCGAACCTCCGGGTGGGTGGAAGGGCCCGCGCGCCGAGAAGCCGGCGACGGGCGAGCCCGGACCCGCAAGGCCCGTTCCGTACGCTTGGAAGGCCCGCGCTCGGTGCACGCGCCGCCCGAGGCGTCCCCGCGGCGTAACCCGCCCTGACGCACGAGGAACCCGACGAGGCGCGCCGTCACGAACACGTGACGGTCAGGATCGGGAAAGCGCTACCGGCGCGTAGCGCCCGCGGCTCGATCCGAACGCGCGGCGGTTCGCGTGCGTTCGGCGGCGGTTCGCGTCATCGGGCAGGCGCGTCCGGGACGGGTTCGGGCTTTTCCTCGTGCTCGACCGTCAACACGATCGGCCCCTCGTTCTCGGGACCGCCGACGGCCTCGGCCAGGAGCTCTCCACTCTCCGTCCGCAGGAGGATGCGATAGGTCTCCGGAGCTACGCCCGAGAGATAGAACCGGCCGCTCGGCTGGACCGGACACGAGGCCGCGACCGTGCCGTCGAGCGTCCGCGCCTCGACCCGCAGGCCTTCGACGAGCTCCTCCGCGGAGACGACGCGCCCGTGCAGGCTCAGCGGGCGCGTGGCCGAGAACGCGACCTTGCGGA
>CAYGPA010000511.1:2843-3950 GCA_964351535.1 uncultured Planctomycetaceae bacterium | reverse complement strand
CTCCGTGCGCGAGCAGCTCGCGGCGAACGGAGGCACGACCGTCGTCGGCTTCACGGGCAGCTCCATCTGGCCGCTGCTCTACTCGTTCCCGCCGAACCTCCCGGACCAGATCGAGGAGGGCTTCGCCGACTTCGCGCGGCGCTGGAGGCCGATCCTCGACGCCTACGCGGCCAGCGACGTGCGCTTCGCGCTGGAGGTCCACCCGACGGAGATCGCCTTCGACCTCGCGTCCACCCGGCGCGCGCTGGCGGCGCTCGAGGGCCACCCGCAGTTCGGCTTCAACTTCGACCCCTCGCACTTCGCCTACCAGGGGGTCGACTACCTCGCGTTCCTGCGCGAGTTCGGCGCGCGCGTCTGGAACGTGCACGTGAAGGACGTCTGGTGGTCCGAGAGCCCGACGCCGATCGGCGTCTTCGGCGGCCACAGCGAATTCGGCAGCGACGGACGCTTCTGGGACTTCCGCTCGCCGGGACGCGGACGCGTCGACTTCGAGTCCATCGTGCGCCTGCTGAACCACGGCGAATACCGCGGGCCGCTCACGGTCGAATGGGAGGACCCGATGATGGACCGCGCCCACGGCGCGACCGAGGCCTCGCGCTTCGTGCGCTCGCTCGACTTCCCGCGCTCGAACATCGCGTTCGACGCGGCCTTCGGAGACGCCTGAGCATGGACGCTCCGACCCGCGCGACACCCGGCGCCCTCGGCCCGCGGCTGTCGGTGATGATGTTCCTCCAGTACGCGATCTGGGGAGCCTGGCTGCCGCTCTTCTTCCCGTTCCTGAACGAGCACCGCGGCTTCGACCCCGGCGAGATCGGCTGGCTGCTGGCGATGGGCGCGACCGGCGCGCTCGTGGCGCCCTTCGCGGCGGGTCCGATCGCCGACCGCTGGATGTCGACCGAGAAGCTGCTCGGCATCCTGCACCTGATCGGGGCCGCGCTCGTCTGGCAGCTCGCCGACCTCGAGACGTACAACGAGCTGCTCGTCTTCGCGCTGCTCTACTCGCTGGTCTACGCGCCGACGCTGTCGCTGACGAACTCGCTCGCGTTCCACCACCTGACCGATCGGGATCGTGACTTCGCGCGCGAAGTCACGATCCCGATCGGTCAG
>CAYGPA010000511.1:0-2833 GCA_964351535.1 uncultured Planctomycetaceae bacterium | reverse complement strand
GACTTCGCGCGCGTGCGCGTCTGGGGCCCGATCGGCTGGATCGCGGCGGGGATCGGCATCGCCCAGTGGCTGCTGCGCCGCTGGACGCCCGCGGGAGAGGCCGAGGACGTCGTGCGCGCCAGCCAGGTCGCCGGGATGGCCGACGCCTTCCGCCTCAGCGCCATCCTCGGCGTGGGACTCGCGGTCTACTGCTTCACGCTGCCGCACACGCCGCCCCAGCAGAGTTCGGGAAGCGGAACCGCGGTCGGCCAGGCGCTGCGGTCGCTGCGCAAGCGGCCCTTGCTCGTGCTGTTCCTCGTGTCGTTCCCGGTCAGCTGCGTGCACCAGTTCTACTTCGTGCACACGGCCGGATTCCTCGGGCGCATGGACGTCGACGTCGACTGGATCAACCAGATCTTCGGCGAGGGCGGGGGGGGGCTGATGACGATCGGGCAGATCTCCGAGATCCTGGTCCTGTTCGCGCTTCCCTGGGCGGCGAAGCGCGTGTCGCGCAAGACGCTGCTGACCGCGGGCCTCCTGGCGTACGTGCTGCGCTTCGCGGTGTTCGCCTACTTGCAGGAGCCCTGGGCCGTCATCCCGGCGCTCGCGCTCCACGGATTCTGCTTCGGCTGCTTCTTCTTCGTGGCCTTCATGATCGTGGACGAGCAGTCGAGCCCCACGCTGCGGGCCAGCGCCCAGAGCCTCTACAACCTCGTCGCGATCGGTCTCGGCATCATCGTCGGCAACATGTTCGCCGGCTGGGTGGGGGAGCTGGCGACCGTGGACGGCGAGCTCTCCTACGAGACCCTCTTCACCGTGCCGCTGCTGGTCGCCGTGGCCTCGCTGATGGCGCTGCTGGCCTTCTATCCGCGCCGCGGTGGAGCCTCGGCCTCATGACGCTGCTCCTCGCCGCGGCTTTGCTCGTCGCCGCTCCCGGCGGAGCCTCGCCGAACGTCGCTGCGGCCCTCGAGCGCCCGCGCGACCCGTGGGTCTTCCGCTGCGTGCTGGACGGCCGCGCGCGCAGCGTGGTCGTCGCGCTCGACGCGGACCTGTGGGTCGCCTACGACGCGACGAGCGTCGCGCTCACCGAGGCGTGGAAGGGCGACGTCCAGCTCCAGGGCGCGGTGTACGACACCGTGCACGGGCCGCAGCCGGTCTCGCGCGGACCGAGCTACGCCACGGGGCTCGAAGGCCCCGTCTGGTTCGCCGAGGTCGAGGGCGAGCTCCTCGAACTCGAGCCGCGCTGGCGGGGCTACGCCTTCGTCCCCGCCGGTATCGAGGCGGGCTTCGAAGCGCGGGTCGAGCTGCGCTTCGAGGCGCTGCTGCCCTCGGGCGAGCGCGTGCGTGTGTTCGAGACGCCGGAGGTTCGCCGCTCCGAGCGCTTCCACGAGCGCCAGCTCGGCATCCCCGCGGGGCTCACGGGCCTGGCGCGCACCTGGCGCGTCGAGGTGCCCGAGGGCGTGCTCCTCTTCCTGCGCGACCGCCGCGCCAGCCGGCACCTCTTCGCCCAGAACGTGCGCGGCATGCGCGCCGACCCCGACCGCGGCGGCGTGCTCGTCGAGCTCGACCCGGTGCAGGAGACGGCGTTGACGTACTTCTTCGACCCTCCGCCCGAGGAGCCGGCCGCAACGCCGGCAGCGGAGGTGCGCGACCGATGATGCTCGCGCTCTTCTTGCTCTGCGCGCAGGAGCCTTGGCCCGCGCGCGACGACGTCGGCGCGCTCGAGCCGGGCGTGGCCGTGCAGGTGTTCTGGATCGGCGAGCCGATGGATCGCCTGCTGCAGCTCGTCGCGGGGCAGACGCCGAACGCCCACTCGGTGCGGCCGCACGTCGACCTGGACCTCGAGGCGCTCGGCGACCACGCCGAGGACGCGGTGGTCTTCGTCGACGGCTACCTGAACGCGCCCGCGGACGGGCTCTACGGTCTGCGGCTCACGAGCGACGACGGTTCGCGCCTCTGGATCGACGGCCGCGAGGTCCTCGACCACGACGGCCTGCACGCTGCGGAGGCGCTGGACTCCGAGGTCCGGCTGGCCGCGGGCTGGCACCGCCTGCGCGTGCAGTGGTTCCAGGCCGGCGGCGGCGCGGAGCTCGCGCTCGAGTGGCGACCGCCGGGCGCGGCGGACTTCGCGACCGTCCCGACCGCGAACCTGGGCTGTCCGGCGGGAGACGTGCGCGTCACGTCGCCCGGGCCCAAGCAGGTCGTGCGTCCGCTCGAGTCCGGAGGTCCCGGGGACGGCCGGCCGCTCGACGGGGTGCACCCGAGCTTCGCGCTGTCGCCGCTGCGCCCCGCGAGCTTCGAGCCCCGCGTCGGCGGCCTGGACTGGCTGTCCGACGGTCGCCTCGTCGTGTGCACGTGGGACGCCGACGGCGCCGTCTACATCCTCGAGCCCGTCGACGCCGACGACCCCGAGGCGATCGAGGTGCACCGCTTCGCGAGCGGACTCGCGGAGCCGCTCGGCCTCGCCGTCGTCGAGGACCGCATCTTCGTGCTGCAGAAGCAGGAGCTGACCGAGCTCGTGGACCACGACGGGGACGAGGTCGCCGACGAGTACCGCGCCGTGTGCAGCGGCTGGGACGTCACGCCCAACTTCCACGAGTTCGCCTTCGGCCTGGCCTGGCGCGCGGACGAGCGCGCGTTCTACGCCAACCTCGCCGTGGCCATCGAGCCGGGCGGCAAGAGCTCCTGGCCCCAGGCGCCCGAGCGCGGCACGGTCCTGCGCATCGGTCTCGACGACGGTGACCACGAGGTCGTGGCGCACGGTCTGCGGACGCCCAACGGCATCGGCCGCGGCGTCGGGGACGCGCTCTGGATCACGGACAACCAGGGCGACTGGCTGCCGGTCTCGAAGCTC
>CAYGPA010000510.1:0-3972 GCA_964351535.1 uncultured Planctomycetaceae bacterium | reverse complement strand
ACGTCGCCCGGGTCGTAGCGCAGGCGGAACCACGTGAGCAGGTCGCGGCCGAAGAGCGGCGGGCTCTCGCCGTCGATCGCGACGAGCGCGCGGTCGGACGTCAGGCCGGCCTCGTGCGCGCTCCCGCTCGGGTTGGGCCCGTACCAGGGCTTCACGGCCATCTTGCCCTGGGCGATGCGGAAGCGACGGCGCTCGGCGTCCTTCATGCCCAGCGGCCAGAAGCCCGGACGGCCGCCGATGTTGCCCTGGCTGACCGACATGCGCCACCCGAGCTGCGTCCGGCGCCAGTCGCCCTCGAGCTCGAGCACGCCCTGCATCGGCCGGCCGTTGCGCAGCCACCACACGCGCAGGGCTCCGTCGCCGCGCGGTCCGCGGTGCAGCACGCCGCGGAAGTCCGCTTGACCGAAGAGACGCCTGTCGCCGGCCACGGCCAGCACGTCGAGCGCGCGCAGCCCGGCGCGCTCCGCCGCCGAGCCGGGCACGACGCGCTTCACGAGCAGACCGTCGTCGCGGTCGAGCACGAGACCCACGTTCTCCGGAAGGGGCCAGACGGCGAGGTCGCGCTGCTTGTCGAAGGTGCCCGCGTCGATCGCGGGCTGGCGCGTGATCTCGGCCACCTGGTGGCAGTGCAGGCACGCGTCGGGCGCGACGGCCTCGGGACGGTGACGCACCCAGGCGGAGTAGCCCGGCAAGTCGCGCGGCGTCGTTCCCCCGTTGCTCAGGTCCGCGGCCGGGCCGTCGACGTTCCACTCGTCGCGGCGCGGGTCGTGGTGGTGGTCGAGGACGCGCCGCAGCGTGTTCGCGAGCGCGTCGACGGAGATCCGCGTGGTGTCGGAGACGTGGTCCTTGCCACCGAAGATCCCGTAGACGCGCGCGTCGGGCGAGAGGAACCAGCCCCACCACGACAGGTCGTAGTCCTGGAAGCCGTCCATCGGCAGCGCGCGCAGGTTGACCTGGTACGCGTCGGTCAGGCGGACCGTCTCGAACTGCCGCAGGAGCGGGTCGAGGCGCGGCCCACCCTCGAGCACGTCCTGGTCGAAGGCGCTGCACTGCTTGCACGGGAGGCAGCGCAGCGTGACGAACAGCGGGCGGCCGGAGCGCCGCGCCCGTTCGAGCGCCGCGTCGAAGTCCTCGTCCCAGGTGACGGCCTCGCGCGGTGCGGACCAGACGGGCGCCTGCTCGGGCGGGGTCAGGATCGCGCTCCAGTCCGGCGGCGGCAGGGCCTCGGCGGGATTCGAGGGCTGCGGCGGCTGGCCGAGGGGGCCGGCGCCGGCGAGTCGCGGGATCGGGGAGTTCCAGGTGGGCGCGGCCAGGCACGCCAGGACCAGGAGACTGCACGCGAGGTCGTTCATGGCGATCTTCGGGGACGGGGGGTGGGACCATCCTGCGAACCCCTACCCGCCGGGGTCACGGCGTTTCCCTGGATTCGTCCGCCGCGTTGCCGGCCTCCCGCCGGCGCTCGGCGCGGCGCTCGGCCCCGGGATCCGGATCGCGGGACGGCACCGCGTCGTAGGCCTCGAAGCGACCCTCCAGGCCCGCGCGCAGCGCCTCGAACACGACGCGGTTCCCCCGGCCGTTGTAGTGCCCCGCCCCGTCGCCCTCCTTCAGGAAGTAGCGGGCCAGGTGGTGTCCGGTGCGCGTGGCCCGCGCGCGAAGAACGGTGTGGCCCGACACGAACGGAATGTCGAAGTTTTCGAGCGTCTCGATCACGAAGCGCTCGCGCCAGTCGTCGCCGACGGCGGAGGCCGCGACGTGCAGCATCGCGAAATGTTCGACACCCGCCTCGTCGAGCAGGCGGCCGAGGTCGCGCAGCAGCAGCTCGGAGATCTCGCGCGCCTCGCGCTCGCGCGCCGCGCTGCCGTCGAGCCTCCGGCGCAGCCCGACCGGCAGCGCCGCGGAGCGCAGCACGCGCCGCAGCAAGTAGCTCGCAATCGCGGGAGGGTGCTGCGCGAGGTACGCGGTGCGGTCGAGCGTCGGCGGCAGCTCGAGGCGCAGCTCGCCGCCCTCCGCGACGTAGCGCGGCTTGGGCCAGCCGCGGAAGCGCAGCAGGCAGCGGTCGAGGTCGTCGTCCACGAGGATCCCCACCACCACGATCGGGTCGAGGTCCCGGTAGAGCGGCAGCACGGCCTCCACCAGCAGGCGGACCTGGTCCAGCCCGTAGCCCAGCACGCCGTAGTTCAAGACGGCGTAGTCCCGGGCGAGGTCCGACTCCTCCAGCAGCGCCGCCCAGCACTCCTCGCGCGGCGTCACGCAGCGCGTGAACGAGTCGCCGAACATCAGGACGGGGCGACGGCCCCCGAGGCTCGCGGCGTCGACGTGCTCGTAGGTCTCCTGGGCGAAGAGCTCCGACTTCCAGCCGAGGACGGGGTCGAGGCGGTCGGTGGGCAGGATCTCGGGCTGCCCGTCGAACTGCACGAGCAGCTTCCAGAAGGCATCCTCGTTGCGCAGGTCCGCGTAGGCGGAGGGGTCTCTCAGCAGCGCGTCGCGTGCGGGGCCGAGCTGCAGCCGACCGCCGAGCGACGCACGCAGGAGCAGCTCGAGGCCGCCCAGGAGGACCAGGAGGACGACGAGCGCGATCAGGGGTTTCCGGAGACGCCGCACGGGCGGGAGAGGGTACCGCAAGGTCCGCGGCGGCACCTCCACGACAGATCCGGGAGATGCCGTCCACCCGGCTCCCGCGGCGGGTCGAAACTCGAAGCGACGGACCGCGGTGCGCCCCGCCGAGCACCCCGCGACCCCGGCGCGGGGATCGACTACGCTGTCGCCCACCGAGGTCCCGCCACCGGCCCTGCGCTCGCCCCCTCCACCGCTCGATTTCCACCGCTCGCCCCCCACAGTGCCCTCCCTCGCCGTCATCGTCCCGTTCCACGACGCGCCCCACAACCTGGAGCGCTGCCTCGCGGGACTGCGCGCGTCGGCGCTGCGCGAGTTCGAGCTGATCCTCGTCGACGACGCGAGCTCGGACCCGCGCTCGATCGCCCTCGCCCGCGACGAACCCGGCGCCCGGGTCCACCGCATGGAGCGCAACTCGGGCCCCGCCGGCGCGCGCAACGCGGGCGTGGCGCTGACCGAGGCCGAGATCGTGGCCTTCATCGACTCCGACTGCGTCGTGCACGCCGACACGCTCGGGCGCATGCGCGCGGCCTTCCGCGAGACGCCCGACCTCGGCGCCCTGTTCGGCTCCTACGACGACCAGCCCGCGAGCCCGGGCATCGTGTCGGAGTACCGCAACCTGCTGCACCACTACGTGCACCACACCGGGCCGAAGGAGGCCACGACCTGGTGGGCGGGCTGCGGCGCGATCCGGCGCGACCTCTTCGAGCGCGTCGGCGGCTTCGACGCCGAGACGTTCCCGCGGCCGATGATCGAGGACATCGAGCTCGGCATGCGCATGAAGTCCGCGGGCGCGAGCATCCACCTGCTGCCGGAGATCCAGGTCAAGCACCTCAAGCGCTGGCGCTTCGTCGAGATGGTCAAGGTCGACGTGACGTGCCGCGCGGTGCCGTGGACCCGGCTCCTGATCGACCGCCCGGCGACCGGCGGCGACCTGAACCTCGAGAAGGCGCAGAAGCTCTGCGTGGCGCTCGTGTTCCTGGCGGTCGGCGCGCTCGTCGGCCTGCCGCTGCTCGCCGCACTCGGGTTCGCGCCCTGGTGGAGCGTCGCCGCCGCGCCCGTCGCGCTGCTCCTGCCCGTGCTGTGGATGAACCGCGGCCTGTACGGGCTGTTCCTGCGCCGCAAGGGTCCGCTGTTCGCGCTCGCGGGCGTCGGCCTGCACCTGCTCTACTTCCTGTACGGCGGCCTCGGCTTCCTGTGGGCGCACGCGACGCACCGCGGGAAGCGGCCCGACGCCGCGACCGCCTGACCGGCTACTGCACGTACACCGTCTTCGCGTTCACGAACTCGCGGATGCCGTGGCGGCCGAGCTCGCGGCCGTAGCCGCTCTGCTTGATGCCGCCGAAGGGCAGGCGCGGG
>CAYGPA010000509.1:0-3996 GCA_964351535.1 uncultured Planctomycetaceae bacterium | reverse complement strand
CGCGAGCGCAGGATGCGCATCGCGCGCGCCTTGTTCTTGTGCTGCGACTTCTCGTCCTGGCACTGGGCGACGGTTCCGGTCGGCAGGTGGGTGATGCGCACGGCCGACTCGGTCTTGTTGACGTGCTGCCCGCCCGCCCCGCCGGCGCGCATCGTGTCGATGCGCAGGTCCTCGGGGCGGATCTCGATCTCGACCTCCTCGGCCTCCGGCAGCACGGCCACGGTGGCGGCCGACGTGTGGATGCGGCCCTGGGTCTCGGTCTGCGGAACGCGCTGGACGCGGTGCCCACCCGACTCGAAGCGCAGCATGCGCCAGGTCCCCTCGCCGGTGACGCCGAAGTTGATCTCCTTGAAGCCGCCGACCTCGGTCGTGTGCGACCCGAGGACCTCGACGCGCCAGCCGCGGGCGTCGAAGTACTTGCCGTAGATGCGGAAGAGGTCCGCCGCGAAGAGCGTGGCCTCGTCCCCGCCGGTCCCCGCGCGGATCTCGACGATCACCTTGTTGCGCTGGTCGTCGACGTCGGCCACGAGGGCGCCCTTGACCTCGGCGTCGAAGCGCGGCTCCTCTTCCTCGAGCTGCTCGAGCTCCTCGCGCGCGAGCGAGACCATGTCCGCGTCGCCACCGGCGTCCTCGAGGATGGCCTCGGCCTCGGCGCGGCGCTCCAGCAGCTCGCTGAGCTTCTGGTTCAGCGCGTAGGAACTCTCGAGCGCGCCGCGCTCCTTCAGGATCGCGGGATAGCGCTTGGGATCCGAGGAGACCTCGGGATCCGAGAGCTGCGCGGTGAGCGCCTCGAACCTCTCGGCACGCTCGCGCAGCTTGGCGACGATGGCGGGGGCGAATTCCATGACGAACGCGGCTCGGCCGAAGGACACGGGTCGGCCCCGGCGACCCTGCCGGCCGGGAGAACCCGGGTCAGGCTTCCGGATCCCGGATCAGGACTCGGCGCCGGCGCGCGCTTTGCCGTAGCGCTTCAGGAACCGGTCGACGCGTCCGGCGGAGTCGACGAACTTCTGCTGACCCGTGTAGAACGGGTGGCAGACGCTGCAGATCTCGATCCGCAGCTCCTTGACCGTCGCGCGCGTCTTGAAGATGTTGCCGCAGCCGCAGCGCACTTCGCACTCTTGGTAGTTCGGGTGGATCTGGTCTTTCATATCGAGTCCTCTCGCGCGATTTTGAGCGGCACAGGCTAGCCGCCGCCGGGCTCCCCCTCAACCCGGGGACCGCTTTTCCCTGCGCGCGGCCGGGTCCCGACGACTCGCGGGCCCGGTGGTTTCAGGAGCCGGGCGCCAGGGCTCCGGCGTCCCGCAGCATCTCCAGGGTGCGCTCGACGGGCAGGCCGACGACGTTGTCGAACCGGCCCTCCAGGCGCTCGACGAAGGCGTCCGCGGACTCCTGGATGGCGTAGCCGCCGGCCTTGTCGCGCCACTCACCCGTGGCGACGTAGGCCGCGACCTCCTCGGGCGCGAGGGGGCGCATCGTCACGTAGGTCTCCTCGACCTCCGAGCGGAGCTCCCCTTCCGGCAGGACCAGGAGGGCCACGCCGGTGACCACGACGTGGCGCGTCCCCGACAGGCCCGCGAGCATGGCGTGGGCCTCGCGCTCGTCCGCGGCCTTGCCCAGGAGCTCCCAGGTGCCGGCCCGGAGAACGGCGACGACGGTGTCCGCCGCGAGCACCCACGTGCGCTTCGTCGAACCCGGGGGACCGGCCGCGGTCAACTCGCCGGCGCAGGCTCGCGCCTTGCGCTCCGCGAGGAGCCGCGCCGCCGCGGTCGGCGACTCGAACTCCGCGAGCTCCTCGTCGACGTCCGCGGGGCGGACCTCGAACTCGACCCCGGCGTTCGCCAGCAGGTCGCGCCGGCGCGGCGAGGCCGAGGCCAGGACGATCGAGCCTCGCACGGCCGAACCTCAGCGCTTGCGCCGGTTCGTCTTGCGTGCGGTCGGCTGCTTGGTGGTCGTCTTCTTGCGCGTGGTCGTCTTCTTCTTCGAAGCGGGCTTCTTGCGCGCCGGGGTCTTCGAAGTGCTGCTCTTGCGCGTGGTCGTCGACTTCTTGGTCGTCTTCTTCTTCGACGCGGGCCCCTTGGTCGAGGACTTCCTCGCGGCCTTCTTCTTGGAGGTCGGCTTCTTCGCGGTCGACTTCCTGGCCGCCGGCTTCCTGGCGGTGGTCTTCTTCGCAGTCGCCTTGCGCGCCGCGGTCGACGGCTTCTTGGTCACCTTGCGCTTGCCGGACTTCTTGGACGCGGCCTTCTTCTTGGCCGCGGCCTTCTTGGCTGCCGCCTTCTTCGCCGCAGCCTTCTTGGCGGCGGCCTGACGCGCGGCTTCCTTCTTGCGCTTGGCCTCGGCCGCGGCCGCCTTGCGGGCGCGCTCGGCCTCCTTCTTCTTCTTGTCGGCCTCGCGCTTCTTCGCGGCCTGCGTCTTGCGCTTCTCGCGCTCGAGGCGCGCGCGCTGCTGGTCGCGCCGGCGCTGGTCGGCGGCCTTCTTGCGCTGCTCCTCGCGGGCGCGCTTCTCGGCGGCGGCCTGGGCGCGCTTGCGCTCGCGCTCTTCCTCGCGCTTGCGGCGCTCTTCTTCCTTCTTCTCCTGAGCGGCCTGGCGAGCTTCCTCGCGGGCGCGCTGAGCAGCGAGCCGGGCCTGCTGCTCCTTCCAGTCCTTGTGCACTTTCCCGCCGTGCTTGCAGACCGCGACGAGCTTGCACTCCCAGCAGATCGGCTTGCGCGGATCGCACCAGTTGGAGGCCACCTCGCCGAAGCGCATGATGAACTCGAGGTCGCGGCCCTTGGGTACGAGCGGCTCGATCGCGGCGCGCGCCTTGCGCACCGACGCGATGCGGGGAACGATCCCCACGCGGTCCAGCACGCGAATCAGCGGAGGCGTGATCGGCACGCTGCGGCCGTTGGCGCACCACAGGATGAAGTTGGCCGTGGCCATGCCCATGAACGGCAGCTGCCCGACGAAACGCGCGGCCCCGGCGGCGTCCTCGCGCAGGAACTCGAGCTCGAGCCCGTGGCTGTTCTGGAAGATCTCCTGGAGATACTCCTTCACCAGGCGAGCCGCGGGCACGCCGCGGGCTCCGACGTTCATGACGCCCGCGATCTCCTGGGCCTGCGAGACGCGGACTTCGTTCCAGTCCGAGTACGTCTTCGACAGCGCGCGCACCGCGCTCTCGGCCTGCTTCTGCTTCACGACCCGCAGCAGCACGGCGAGCATGCCCTGCTGGATCAGGTCGAATTCATCGACGGGCTCCGGAACGGGAGCCCGCAGGGGGATCCGCTCCAGGAGGTCGACGACGGTCGGCGACTTGGTGTTCGGCACGAACGGGGTGCGCTAGGACTCGCTCGACTCGGTGGCGGCCGGAGCGGCGGCCGCCGCAGCCGCGCGTTCGCGCGCGCGTTGCTTCGTGACCTTCGCCGGCTTCTTGCGGCGCTGGTCGCGCACCCGGCCGGCCGCACGGCGTGCGACGCGGGTCTTCGTGGCCTTCTTGCGGCCCGGGCGCTTGCGCGGCTTCGGGGGCTCCTGGCCCTCGTAGACGCCGTTGCGCTTCAGGATCGAGTGCACGGTCTCGCTCGGCTGCGCGCCCTTCGAGACCCAGTACTTGGCCCGCTCGAGATCCAGCGAGAGCTGCAGTTCCTCGCGCGTGGCGATCGGGTCGTAGAAACCGAGGTTCTCGATGATGCGTCCGTCGCGCGGAAAACGAGAGTCCGCGACGGTGATGCGGTAGTGGGGCCGGTTGCGGCGACCACCGCGTTTCATGCGAATGACGACTGCCATGGATTCGTGTTCGAGGGCTCTTGGAAGAGCGCTTCTAACCTGGATTCAAACCGGGACCGGGGAGGCCCGCGACGCCGGGGCTTCCCATCGGAACGTCCGCGAGGGCCCGGCCGGGGGCTCCCGATGGTCTCCCTGGTGTTGCCGGAGAGGTCCACCGGATCGTTCCGGGGGCCGTCCTTCGCGGACGAAGGGCGAAGAGTCTAGCGTTTGCGTCCGCCCTTTTTCTGCTTCTGT